>JADFZO010000016.1 GCA_015232465.1 Desulfamplus sp. | reverse complement strand
ATTTAAGGGGTTTAGCTCATAAAAGTAGTTCCCTTGCCCTTTAAAAGCGTGTTTTCTAAGCTCAATCTCATCAAAAACAGAGATCAACCTTGCCTGTCTAAAATTTGGACTTCCTTTGTCATGCTCTTTATCTTCATCTGATAAACCCTCTTTTTTAAATCGGTCTGTTCCAGCACTTAAACAGTCAGCAACATGAATGCACATCTCTAAAAGATTGGTGCTATCAGGTTTGTGATGTGCAGATGCAATACGTGCAATTAGAGATCGAGAGTCTTCAAGCTCTTCTGGCAAAGGGAGATCATTTTCAATAAAATGGTCAGTATAGACCGAATGCCAGTGAGAGTATGTGCTTTTATAAGATGGCAGATATGTTTCAATAAGACTCTTTGAATAGAGACGCTTTGCACGTTGAGCAAATTTGCCAACATCGTGCAGTAATGCCCCTGTTAGCAATATTTTTAAATTTTTATCCATAAATCAACATTCTCCTTTTTTATAATAGTTTTTTTGAGTTATACGCTATATATAATAGTTTTTTGATAAAAATAACAATTTTTTTGAGTAAAATGAGGCTTATAATGAAAAATATAACATCTAAAAAAAACAGACTATTTAGTGATCAATTAGATAAAAACTACTTAACTGATACACAACCAGCAGGCTACTCATGGTTTGTTGAAAATTTTAACTTAAATGTTATGCCTCATTGGCACATATCAGCAATATCAACCGCAACTATCCATAAAACTGTAAATAATAATGGTACTATTACAGATATTTATCCAAAGTTTTACCAGCCAGAAGAGACGGTTGGGGCGCACTTAGAATTTGCTTTAAAGTATGATGGCATCAATTTAAGCTATCTTTCATTGATATTTAAAATTGCAGAAGAGCAAGATGTATTACGTTATATTAAAAAGACACCAACAGGCAAATATGCTCGCCGCATCTGGTTTTTATTTGAATTTTTAACTCAAAAAGAGCTTCCAATATCTGACATCATACAAGGTAACTATATTCCACTTCTTGAACCTGATAAATACTATACAAACACGCAAAAAAAACAGATTAAACGCTTCAGAGTAATAGATAACCTCCTTGGAGGCTATAAATTCTGCCCTATTATCAGACGCTCTGAAAAGCTAAAAAAGATGGAGCTGCAAAATCTCACTAAAAAATGCGAAGAGCTAATAATATCCTATCCTAATGAGATTCTTAAACGGGCTTTAAGTTATCTTTATAAAAAAGAGACAAAATCCTCTTTTGAAATAGAGAATATAAATCCAGATAGTTCAAGAGCAGAGAGGTTTATAGGGCTTCTTGAACTGGCTGAACATCAAGATTTTTGCCACAAAAATTTTCTTATAGAGCTTCAAAACCGCACAGTTGAGAAAAGATTTGCAAACCAAGATTACCGAACAGACCAAAACTATGTTGGGCAGACAGTCTCATATCAAGATTATATTATCCACTATATATCCCCAGCTCCTGAACATCTGCCTGAACTGATGGAAGGGCTTTTGGATTCGCACCAGATAATGAAAAATGCAGATATTCCAGCTATTGTCCATGCAGCAGCAGTTGCTTATGGGTTTGTATTTTTCCATCCATTTGATGATGGAAATGGTCGTATCCACCGTTTTTTGATTCACAATATTTTATCTGTTCAAGGTGTTGTGCCAAAAGGGCTTATGTTTCCTGTATCTGCAGTAATGTTGAAAAATCGTCATCTTTATGACGCTTCATTAGAGGCATATTCGAGCAATCTGATGAAGTTAATCAATTACACCTTAGATGATATGGGTAAAATTACTGTTCATAATGATGTAAGTTGTTGGTATCGCTATATTGATATGACCTGTCAGGCAGAGTCTCTTTACGATTTCATAAAACTTACAGTTGAAAATGAACTGACTCAAGAGCTTGAATTTATTGTAAGTTACGACAAAGTAAAAAAATCTATTCAAAATATTGTTGATATGCCTGACAGGTCAATTGATCTCTTTATTCGGCTATGTCTGCAAAATAACAAGACTCTTTCAGGCAGCAAAAGAGCTTCTCATTTTGCTTTTCTTACAGATAAGGAGGTTCAATTAATGGAAAAAGCAGTTCAGGATAATATGTAAGAGATTTTCCCCAACCCAAACGCTGTATTTTTACCAACGTGCACCTTTTGAGCCATCTCCATAAATGGCAAAAATGGTGTAAAATCGCCCTGATACTCAACCCTGCCCACAAGACCGCCCATAAACATCTTTTTATCTTGGGTTGATGAGTAGCGTTTCCAGTCAAACCACTCTAAAGAGTTTGATGCTATGGTTATGTTTTCAGCCTCTGCAACTAACCCTGCATAGTCAATATCTGGTTCGCCATTACCGTAAACATTTAAAAGAGATGTTGTCCTTCTTATTATGTTTCTCATAAGAAGGGCAAAAGGCAGATTTGCAATTGGTGCTTTGCGTGCAATTATTCGCAACGGTGTATGAATCTGCATTGTAACTTTGCCCGCTTTTGATAAGGCTCTATCTCCATCTTCAATAAGCTCAAGAGAGTCAAAATGCTCTGGAATTTCTACTGTTGGGCTTTTAGCTGTATAAATTTTAGAGCCAGAAGATGTAAGGGTAACGGAATCCAACACAAAAGAGCTACGCTTTCCATTTGTGGTTTTGCCAATTCCAATCTCCCCCATCTGCTCAAAAGCGTAGATAAAATATGAGAGCTTTTGGTTGATCTCCCCAAATAGCAAAAGGGTGCAATCAAGAAACTCCCCTTTTTTGAACTCATATTTTGTTGATGTTGGCGGCTCAAGCACTAATGGCGATGGTGCAGATGAGACCCGCAAACCCTTTGGAATTGAAACTGCCTTGTCAGTCTCAAAGATCATAGCATAGACGCAGCTCTTTTTAAGCAGACAGTTGTGGCACTCTTGTCGTTTCAGTGGACAGACAACCCTTTTTAACGCATATCCTAATACTCCACGAAATGTTGAGCCTTTGTAATATGGAAGAGTTGCATCATCTTTAAGTTGTATAGTAAATTTATAACTGCCAAACATCATTGAAAGCTCCCAATCTTTTTTATCCATTACTGTTGATTAACTGTTTCTGTTATCTATAACGTCATTGATAAGAGATTTTTTCCCAAAAAAAAATCAGTTATGAGCATATTTTGTTTTAAATATGTTCATAACTGATCCATATTGTGAAGTAAAGAGGATATGGTATTTTTTGATCTAAAAAATATCATATCACATCTGATATTATCTTGATTTTCCTAAAACCCCTCATGCCCAAATTGCCTTATACGCTCTATAAACAAAAAGCCAGAGGCTGTTACAAGCATCAATATTGATGACATTGCCATTGCTTGACCATAGTTCATAACACCCGGCTGCCCTAAAAATTTATAGATTGTTACTGGCATAGTTGTAAATTCAGGTCTTGCAGCAAAAAGCGATGCCCCAAACTCCCCAATACTTACTGTAAATGCAAAGATAGCCCCAATTGACAAGGCTCTTGCAATAATTGGCATCTCAACATAAAGCCAAACTTTAAAAGGTGATGCACCCAACATTGATGCAGCCTCTTTTAAGTTTTGCGGGATTGATCTAAGTGCTGGTAAAATTGCCCTTATCACAAAAGGAGATGCAACAAGCGTGTGAACTATTGGAATAAGAAGAGTTGATGTCCTTAAATTAAGAGGTGGCTTATCAAGGGTGATTATGATGCCAAATCCAAGTGTAACTGCTGATGTTGAGAGCGGAAGCATGAAAATTGGCTCAAATAGTTTTCCTCGATCTTTTATTAAACTTGCGGCTGACACTGCCACAAATAGCGACATTAAAAGGGTTATAAATGCAAATGTTAATGAGTTTGAGATTGCAGTAACTGGAGAGACATAAAAAATTGAGCCAGATGAGTTTAAAAAGAGTTGTTGATAAAATATTAAAGAGATTGAGCCTTTGTAAGATATAGATTTTATTAATAGAGCCACCATTGGAATCCCGCAGAGGCATACAATAAATAGGGAGCAAAAAAAGATTAAAATTTTATGGCTAATAGATGATGGCTTTTTTAATGAAAATTTTTCTGATTCAGGTGTAAAGATAGCTCTTTTTTTTTGTAGGTTGCTGTAAATAAAGAGCATTATAAAGGTGAAAACTATCTGAAAAATTGATAGAGATGAGGCAACTGGAAGGTTAAAAAGGTGGGCAGCTTGTCTGTATATCTCAACCTCAATTGTGGAGATAGATGCTCCTCCAAGTATTAGTATCACACCAAAACTTGAGAAGCAGAATATAAAAACCAGCATAGCAGATGCAAATATTGCTGGCTTTAAAAGAGGAAGCGTAACCTTAAAAAAAATCTGCAAACTATCTGCACCAAGCATCTGTGCAGCCTCTGTTGTCTCTTTTCCTATTGATGAGAAAAATGAAGATGTTATCCTTAATACAACAGAAAAATTATAAAAAATGTGGGCAAAGAGCACCATCAATATTGGATTATTACTCTTAAAAAGGCTAATTAAAGAGCCATCTGATAATAGCAAAATAGCATCTTCAATTGAGTAAGAGATAACTTGAAATGAGGCAGCTACCACAACCGTAGGTAACACAAATGGTATTGTAGCTAAAGTCATTATCAGCCTCTTAAATCTAAAGTCAAACTGCCCCATAACATAGGAGCAGGGAAGGGCAACAATCAAAGTTAAGATAGTTGATAGAACCGCCTGCCAGATTGTAAACCAGATAACCCCTAAAATTCGTGGAGATTGAAATATTTTAAAGAGGTTATAAAGATTAAATCCATGCTCATCGTGAAAAAAACTTCTGATAAAGATTCCAGCAAGCGGATAGAGATAAAAGATTCCAAAAAATAGAATCGGGATAGAACCCACAGCTACAAGGCTCAAGGCTCTGCTACTGTTTAGCATCTTTAGCTTATTTATCAATTTAGCATCACCTCACTCCATTTTTCAATCCAAGCCTCTCTCTTTTCTGTTATCTGGTTATATGGCAGTGATGCTGGCTCTTTTGTGATAACTGCATTTTTTTTAAAGACCTCTGGCAGCAGAGCCTCTTTGTTTGATGGAAAGACAAACATCTGAAGCGGAATATCCTCTTGAAAGCTCTTTGATAGAAAAAAGTCTATCAATTTTTGTGCAAGTTCAACCTTTTTACTCCCCTTTAAAATCCCAACAAACTCAATCTGCCTAAATGCAGAGCCATTATTTGTAATTGCAGCAGTTGGGGCATCTATACTTTTATCCTCTGCAAAATGGACTTCAGCCGCTGGACTTGAGGCGTAGCTAACAACTATTGGTCTATCACCTTTTGATGCAGCAGAAAATTTACCCCAATAAGCCTCTTGCCAGCCGTTTGTTATAAGCACATTGTTATTTTTTAGCTTCTGCCAAAAATCAAAGGCACTATCTTCGCCAAATCTGCTGATAGTTGTTAGCAAAAATGCAAGTCCAGGAGAAGATGTTGCAGGATTTTCTACAACAAGCAGCCCCTTGTATTCTGGTTTTATTAAATCTTCGACCATTGTTGGAGGTGATAGATTTTTATCTTTAAACCACTTTTTATCAAAATTGAGGCAGACATCGCCAAAATCAACTGGAAAGAGCCTATTTGAACCATCAAGTTTTAAAGCATCATCAATATATTTTAGCATTGGGCAGTCATAGGCGATAAAAATATCAGCTTTAATGGCTCTGCTTAAAAATGTGTTATCAACGCCGTAAAATATATCTGCAATTGGGTTGTTTTTTGTAAGTATTGCCTTATTTAAGGCTTCGCCTGCATCTCCAGATTTTAGAAATACTATCTTTGCACCATTTTCTCTCTCAAACTTAGCAACAACATCTTTGCTTACGCTAAAGCTGTCATGGGTCATCACAGTAATTTGATTTTCCTCATCTTTCTCATCTTGGGCAGCATTTAAAGTTGCAGGTGTTGTAAAGCTAAAAGGCAAGCTGATAGTTAATGTTAGTGCCATAAAACAGATAAAATAGAGTTGCTTTAATCTCATTTTGATATATCTCCTTTTTTTAAAACAGTTGATTTATAAAACAAAAAAGCCACCTTTTGATCCGTTAAATGCAAACAGTCAAAGGGTGGCTTTATATAGTTTTTATAAATTTCCCTACGTCGGCATTATCCGTATCAGGTTTAAGCGGTCGGGATAGAAAAAATCCCCTCTCAGCAAAAAGCGTGGCTCCCGCGATCAGCCATTTTTTTATTGTAATTGTATTATTGGCTGAATAGTTGGCATTAATAGTCTTAGCTCTTAGTCATTGTCAAGCTATTTTAAGAATTGCTGATTTTCACTTGTAATCCTAACTTATTATTGTTAAATACTTTTGGATTTTAAAAATAAATATTTTTTTAAAAAACTATTTAAATAATAACTTTATAAAATACCAACTAAACCAATCTATATTTAAGGAGAGACTCATGAATTTTAAATCGGTTGATGATATTCTTGCCTATGCTATTGAAAAAGAGAATGAAGCAGTAGCGTTTTACACAGAACTTAGCAAAAAGGATACTTTTAAATCTGTAAAAGAGACATTTGAGAGCTTTGCAAAAGAGGAGCAAAAACATGCTGATCTTCTATCTAATTTAAGCAAAGATAAGGGCAAGGTAAGTGATTATGAACTTAAAGTCATACCAGACCTTAAAATAAGCGACTACCTTGTTGATATGGAGTATAAAGAGGGTATGTTTATGCAAGATATTTTAAGAATAGCCATGAAGCGAGAGGAGCAGGCTGTAAAGCTCTACAAAGACCTTGCTGGCAAGACTGATAATGGTGAAATCGTTAAGGTTCTTAATATTCTTGCTCAAGAGGAGGCAAAGCATAAACTTGGATTAGAGACAATGTACGATGATTTTCTTGCAGCAAACGAAAATTGATATTTTTTGGACTCTATCAAATGAAACAATATATGGGAGTTCACGCTGTTGAACTCCTAAACACTTTAAATCTCGTAACCCTATATAATCTACCCCTTAGTAAGCGATCATTGCAAAAAAAAGTATCTATCAAACTATCCTATCTATTTTTTATCCCAATCTTTATAGCCACTGCTCTTATCTTTAGTGGTTGCCAATCTTTAACCCCTAAGCCTGATGATCTAAATAATAGAGTTATAATTCCAGATAGTTATCATAACTTTAAAGATAGAGCCATAAGCCAAAACAGCCCAAATACAAAATGGTGGGAAGATTTTGGCAGCAGAGAGCTAAATAGCCTTATTGAAAATGCACTTGGCAACAACTTTACGCTAAAGGAGTCATTAGCAAGGCTCAAGCAGGCAAAAGCTCTGCAAGATAGCCAAAATACAGCCCTTTTGCCATCACTAAACTTTAATGCCTCAGTTGGAAGAAGAGCCTCTGACACTTCAGGGGCTGCTGGAGCAAGCTCATACGGCAACTTTTCAGCCGGACCTGTGGCATCTTATGAGGTTGATCTGTGGGGTAAGATTGATGCTAAGACTCTTGAGTATCAACATAGAACATCTGCTGCACAATTTGATCTTGAGAGTGTTGCTATCTCTGTTGCTGCTGAAATATCTAATAGCTGGGTTGAGCTGATAACTGTGCGTGAGGTTATGGCTCTTGTAAAAGAGCAGATTAAGACAAATTCAATGCTGCTTGAGCTTTTAGAGCTTAGATTTAAAAACTCAATGTCAACAGCATTAGATGTGTTGCAGCAACAAGAGGTAGTTGCAAAGATTAGATCAAGGATTCCAGCCCTTGAGATAAGGCAGGCGACCCTTTTAAACTCCATTGCACTTCTATCTGGCAGGGCATCGTTAAGTCAAATAGATATAAAGACCCCAAATCTTGGAGAGATACCAGCCATGCCACAGGCTGGTATCCCCTCTGATCTTATATCAAACAGACCAGATATTAAAGGGGCAGGGGCACGTTTAACAGCCTCAAAATGGGCAATTTTTCAGGCAAGGGCTGATAGATTGCCATCTCTTAATCTTAATGGCAGTTTTCTTTTTCAACACGCAACACTTGAGAGCCTTTTGAGAAATTGGATTTTATCTCTTGCATCAAATCTAAATGCAACGCTATTTGATGGAGGCAGAAATAGAGCTGCTGTTGATTTGGCAATTGGCGTTATGGACGAGCGTTTAGCTGGCTATCAAAAGGCTATCTTTACTGCAATTATGGAGGTTGAAAATAGCATTACATCTGAAAAGCAGAGAATCAAATTAATTGAGCTTTTAAATGCTGAACTATCTATTGCAAAAATTGCTTTAGAAGAGGCTCATAACCGTTATATAAAAGGGGGAGATTCCTTTATTCAGGTTGTAACTGAGGAGCTAAATGTCCAGAATTTGGAGATAAATCTGCTTGAGCAAAAGGCATTGCTATTTAAAGATAGAATAGCTCTATACAGAGCACTTGGCGGAAGATGGACAAAAGGGTTTGTTGAGCAGCAATTTAAAAAAAGAACATTAAAATTTTAAAGAGATAAAAAAAGGATATATTAAAGATGAGTCTAGAAGATATTAAAAAGAGAATAAAAGCCCTTCCTGACTACCCAAAAGTTGGTATGGTTTTATACCACAATGGTGTTGTGCGTCAGACAACAAGAGATGGAAAAGAGGTTACTGGTTTAACTATAACTGTTGATCACCAAAAGTTACAAGAGATCATAAAAGAGCAAAAGTCAAAATCAGGGATTGTTGAGGTTATAGTTGAGATTTTTGAGAACAAGGTTTTACATGTTGGCGATGATGTGATGTTTTTGGCAGTTGCTGGCGATATTAGAGAAAATGTGATTGAAACTCTTACCCAAACCTTAAATCGAGTCAAATCAGAGGTTACATCAAAAACTCAGTTTATGAAGTAACAAAGTTTTAGCTAAAAAATAGAGAATGGAGATAATATGCAAGAGCTTTTAAGCAGAGTTGGAAAACTTATCTATAGAGTTACAGGGTGGAGCTATGATGAAATTCCTGATTATTGGGGAAAAAAACAGGTAGTTATAGGATTTCCACACACATCAAATATGGATACAGTAAGGGCTTTTACATACATAAAGGTCATAAAAATTGATGCTAAGGTTCTTATAAAGGCTGAGTGGTTCTTTTTTCCTATCTCTGCACTTATTAACGCACTTGGCGGAATCCCAGTTGTGCGAGATAAGGCAAAGGGATTTGTAGGCAGTGCAATCAAAGAGTTTGAAAGGCGAGATAGCTTCATACTTGCAATTGTGCCAGAGGGGACAAGAAAGAGAACCACAAAGATTAAGACTGGCTTTTGGAACATAGCAAAAGGAGCTGATGTCCCAATACTCTGCTGGTATCTTGATAATAAAAATAGATGCACAAAATGGATAGGCTACATAAAACCTGGTGATGATTTAGTTGAGGATTTGCTTAAAATAAGGCAGATATATTTAAAACATGGCTATCTTATTCCATTGGGAGATATAGATCAGTATAAAAAAGGCTATTGATAACCTCTAATGACCTTGCAAGATTGCTATAATTAAAAAGCTCTAAAGAGACAACTCCTGTAAAATCTTTAATTACATTAATAGTTGGTTCTAAAATTTGAGATGGAGTTTTATCTAATGATGTGTGATCTTTAGCAGAAGAAGAGACAGAGCTAAAATCAACTCCATGAAGATGGATAAGAGGCACATCTGATCTATGTTTTGCAAATATCTCTTCAATTTTGTTGTACCTATATTTTATTAAATGACCCGCATCAACGCAGATCAACACTTTGCACCACTTAATAATATCTTCGATATATTCAAACGGATAATTTAGCGTCTCAACAGAGATTATTTTAGGCTCAACAAGGTGAGAGATTAGAGCCTCAAGGCTATTTAATGCTCTATCCTGCCATCTTTTTATAGCCTCATTTAATTGCCCCTCACTATTAAAACCTATATTTAACTCTTTAATATCAAGTGGAAGGTGCAGGGTGTAGGTTGTTGGATTTAAAGGGGCACAAAGCTCAATCACCTCTTTTATTGTATCAATAGCTTTTAATCTAAGGATTTTTGATATATCTGTAATTGATACATCAATTGGCAGATGAACATTGTAGGTTATATCAAGGCTTTTGGAGAGTTCTGCAAGCTCAACAATCTCGTTATGGGTTGGAAGAGCTGCAATGGTTTTACCATCTGATTTATTGATAAAAGGTTTGCTCTCAAAAAGCAGAAGCTCAATCTCATCAAAAAATGAGCCAAGTTTAATAACATTTGGTATTATTTTATCTGGATATATAAATGAAGTTGTTCCAATTTTAAATGAAAGATTGTTATTTAGTTTGCTACCCATTTTTTTAAGACTCTCCTATTTGCATAAAAGTATAAAATAAAAAATAACATAGTTAAAACTCTAAAGGAAGAGCATATTTTGATAAACATAGAGCCAATTATTTTAGCAGCAAATGGCAGCAACAGAGCTGATACGCTATTTATTAATGGTCAGATAATAAATGTCTTTACAGGTGAAATTCTTAATATGAGCGTGGCTGTTAAAGATGGTTATATCTGCGGATTATCAACAAAATCAGATGAATATGACGCTGATAACATAGTTGATCTTAATGGGCTTTACCTTGCACCGGGATTTATTGATCCCCATCTTCATATTGAAAGCTCAATGGTTACACCAGCCCAATTTGCAAGAGGAGTTGTACCTTGCGGCACAACAACCATAGTTGCTGATCCCCATGAGATTGCCAATGTTATGGGCATTAAGGGGATTGAGTATATGATAAAATCAGCACAAGAGGCGGGTGATATTATGAATATATTATTTACCGCTCCATCTTGTGTACCAGCAACAGATATGGAGAGAGCTGGGGCTGTTATTGACTCCAACATGGTTCAATCTCTTTTAAGCCATGATAAAATTGTTGGGCTTGCTGAGATGATGAACTATCCTGGTGTTATATTTACTGACCCTGAAGTTATGGCAAAGATTAAGGCTGCAAAGATGGCTAAAAAACAAGTTGATGGTCATGCTCCAAAAATTACTGGAAAAGAGCTTAATGCTTATGCCTCTGCTGGCATTAAAAGCGATCATGAGTGCACAACCTTTAATGAGGCGATAGAAAAATTAAGGCTTGGCATTCACATTATGGTAAGGGAGGGGAGTTGTGCCAAAAATCTTGATGCCCTGCTGCCAATAATTAACGATAAAACATGGAATCAGATGATGTGGTGCACAGATGATCGACACCCTGAAGAGATATTAAGCGAAGGTCATATTGATCATATTGTTAGAAGGGCAATTGATTATGGCATTGATCCAATAAGGGCTATTCAGATTGCAACCATAAATCCAGCACGCTACTTTAAAATAGATGATTTTGGTGCAATAGCCCCAAGTTATAGGGCTGATATGGTTGCATTTAGAGATATAAAAAATCCTGTTATTGAAAAGGTCTTTGTTAAAGGGGCTTTGGTTGCACAAGATAGAGAGATTTGCAATAAAATTGAGTGCAAACCTCAATCTTATGATCTGCCAAACACCATGAACTTTGATCTTGATTCTGTTGATTTTTCTATTCCAATTGCTCAAAAACTTAACTCTTCTGAGCACCAAAAAGATACAATCGTCCGTGTTATAAAAATTATTCCCAATCAGGTGGTAACAGAGGAGCTTAGAGAGTCTGTGCTAAAATCAGAGTCAGATAAGGCAGAAGATGGCTCTATTTATGCTCTATCTGATACTAAGCGTGATATTTTAAAGATAGCTGTAATTGAGCGTTATTCTGGCAAAACAGGCATGGCAAGGGGTTTTGTAAATGGTTTTGGTTTTAAAAAAGGGGCAATTGCCTCAACAGTTGCCCATGATTCGCATAACGTGATTGTTGCTGGCGTTGATGATAATGACATGCTCTGTGCTGTTAAGGCTTTAAAGGAGATGGGGGGCGGATTTGTAGTAGCATCTGGTGGCAATATTATGGCAAGGCTTGCACTACCTGTTGGTGGACTTATGTCAAATGAGCCGTTAGAGAGCGTCAACTTATCAATGGTTAAAGTTATAGAGGCGGTAAAAGCACTTGGCTCTTCTAAACTATCAGACCCATTTATGACATTGGGATTTCTTGCACTGCCTGTAATTCCACAGCTAAAGATAACAGATATGGGGCTTGTTGATGTTCAAAAATTTAAGATTGTAGAGCTGTTTTTATAAAATCAATAAATATTTTTGCTAAAGGCGATAGGGTTCTTTTGCTGTTTGTTGTTATAAAAAAGTTGCGTTTTAGCTCTAACCCATCTACAGATAGAGCCTTTAGCCGACCAGAATCAATGTAATCTTGAACAGCAATTGTTGATATTATTGAGACTCCAGCACCGTTTAAAACTCCCTGCATAACTGATGCGTTGCTGCCAAGCCTGACAGAGATGTTTAAAGATTCGCATGTGTGGTTAAATTTTGATAATGATTTTGAAATAGAGTCCCATGTGCCTGAGCCTCGCTCTCTTCCAATAAATGGCTCTTTTAATAGGCTCTTAATATCTATGCTCTCTTTATCTGCCCATCTGTGAGATGATGGGACAATCAGTCTCATCTCATCATCAATTAGCATCTCTTGATTTAAAGTTGCTCTATCTTCTACACTTTTAACCTTAGCTCCAACAACTCCAGCCTCAATTTTGCCGTTTAAAATAGCATCTGTTATCTCTGATGTGTCGCCTGTCATAACAGAGAGCGAGATATTTGGATACTCTTTGGTAAAGCTGCCGATTATTTTAGGAATTATATAAGTTGATGGAATTGAGCTTCCGCCAATAGTTAAATCACCTTTAGCATCTTCAAGAAACAATGAGATTCCAGCCTCTGCATTTGCTTTAAGATAGAGTAGCTCTTTTGCATAACCATAAAGCATCTCGCCAGCCTTTGTTGGGATCGCCTCTTTGCCAAGTCTATCGATCAAGCGGCATCTAAAGTGCTCTTCAAGCTCTTTAATATGGCTGCTAACTGTTGGCTGAGATAGAAAAATTACCTCTCCAGCTTTTGAAAAACTCTTTTGCTCCACAACATTTACAAACACTCTTAGCTGCCATAAATCCATCTGATACGCCTAATCCTTGCTCTTTTGCTACTTAAGAAGGGGAAATTTCTCTTTCATCTTACATTTAATAGGATTTGGAGCCATTCCTGAAATATCGCCTCCAAATCGAGCCACCTCTTTAATTATTGATGAGCTTATAAATATCCATCGCAATCCAGTCATAAGAAATATGGTCTGAACATCACGGCTCAATTTACGGTTCATCAAAGCCATCTGAAACTCACTCTCAAAATCAGAGATAGCCCTCATTCCACGTATTATGGCAACTGCATCTTTGATCTTAGCGTAATCAACAAGCAATCCATCAAACGATTCAACAATTATATTTTCTTGATTTTTATGGGTTGCAAAGCTCTCTTTTATCATCGCAAGCCTCTCTTCAACTGAGAATAGAGCCTTTTTTGATGGATTGAAAAGAATAGCCACAATCACCTTATCAAAGATTTTAAGCCCCCTTTCAATAATATCCACATGCCCGTTAGTCAGAGGGTCAAAAGAGCCAGGATATATTGCGATACGCTCTTTTTTATCTGTCATCTTAAAACTCCTTTAAAGTTTATATAGAATCAATAGATTTATCAAATGTATTACTATATTTAAAAAACGAGATAAGTGTCTTTCCGTATTGTCTTTGATCGTAAATGTCAACCATTTGAAGATTATCTGGTATTTTTTCTTTTATTGAGTGCTCTAAAATCAACAAAGAGTCTTGCGACACAAGATTTGAAAGCTCTTGGCTTGTTAAAACTTTTTCAACAAAACCCATCTCATAAGGTGGATCAACAAAGATAAGATCAAACTTTTTTGTAGCACCCTTAAATTGCTTTAATAAGAGCTTTTCTGGCAAGCTAAACTTTAGGGCATCAGCTTGTAAAACTGCTGATTTATCACTAAATCTGCAAAGATCAATATTTTGCCTGATAACAGAGCATGAAGTTTTGGCAATATCAACAAAAAGAGCCATTTTTGCTCCTCTGCTTAAAGATTCAATTCCAAATGCCCCTGTGCCAGCAAAGAGATCAAGCACATAAACACCATTAATGTTTTGCCCAATAATGTTAAAAATAGACTCTCTTACCCTGTCAGATGTGGGTCTAATGCTCATACCCTTTAGTGTGGCAAGTTTTCTGCCTCTGCATGTTCCGCTTATTATTCGCATATTAATTTAAACATCTTGGCTATTTTACGTTATGACCAACTATACTTGTGATATAAAATGGTGCTACCCCACTGTTTTTAGCTACAACCTCAATATCGCCTCCAGCCTCTTTTATCTTTTGTCTTAAAAACTCCTTTTCAAACTCCTTTTTCGCTTGATCAAGAGTATCAATAGACATCAAAGAGCTAAATCTTGCTATGTCACTGTTTTTAAAATCTCCTATATTTTGGGCACTGTTGCTCTCAATATTTTTGCCAACAAGGTTGTGGTTGTAGGGCATAGGAATATCATCAACTTTAATTGTATCGCCTTTGACCATGATTGAGAGCCTCTCAACAAGATTTTTTAACTCTCGAACATTTCCGGGCCAATTATACTGCATCAAAAGCTCAAGAGCTTCTGGCGTGATCTTTTTTGGCATTCTTCTGCCTCCGCTTGATGCTGATAGGCTAAGGAAAATATTAACAAGTTGGGGGATATCCTCTTTTCGCTCACGTAAAGGTGGAACTGTAACTGGTATCACATTTAACCTGTAAAATAGGTCTTCTCTAAAATTTCCAAGTTTTATTTCATTTTCAAGCTCTTTGTTTGTAGCTGCAATTACCCTAACATCAACATGAAGAGTTCGCCCCCCGCCTACCCGTTGAAATGTTTTAGACTCAATTGCCCGCAAAATCTTTGCTTGCGTCTTTAGATTCATATCGCCTATCTCATCTAAAAATAGAGTTCCACCAGAAGCCAACTCAAATTTGCCTCTATTTTTGGCATGAGCTTCAGGAAATGCCCCTTTTTCGTAACCAAAAAGCTCATTATCAATGTGCTCTTCAGGGATTGCAGCACAGTTGACAATTATAAATGGCTCTTCAGGTCTTTTGCTCAACTGATGTATATTTTTTGCAACAAGCTCTTTTCCAGTTCCATTTTCGCCAATAATCAAAATTGGGGCATCAGATGGGGCAGCATTCATAATTTTAAGATTTAGCTCTTGAACTGCTCTGCTCTTTCCGTTGATTGAGTGCTTTTCAATTGACTTTTTCCTTAAATAGCGATTCTCCTCTTCCAATTTGCGAAAATTCAAAGCGTTGTTAATAGTTACAATCACCCTGTCAATTGAGAGTGGCTTTTCAAGAAAATCAAAAGCTCCTGATTTTGTTGCATCTACTGCAGCCTCAATTGTTCCATGCCCTGTTATCATAATTACTGGCAGATTTGGATACTCTTTTTTTATCTCCTTTAAGGTCTCAATTCCGTCCATGCCGGGCATCCATATATCTAAGAGCACAATATCAGGAGATAGGCTCTCAATCTTTTTTAGAGCATCATAGCCATTAAAGGCATGAAAGACCTCAAAACCATCATCAGATAAAATCCCCTCAAGAGACTCTATGATTGAGGCGTTATCATCAACTATTAGAACTGCTGGAAACATAAAATCACCATATAATTTTTTAAAGCTCTCATACATATTATTTTGTTTTAGATACCGTCTGAAATACCGCCCAATACCGTTAGAAGTCAATAGAAAAGAAAAAAGCCTTTGAAGGTTGATTTTCAAAGGCTTATTGGAATTTATGATAATGTTTTAAAATTTCAACTGGCGGAGAGAGAGGGATTTGAACCCTCGGTACCCTATTAAGATACACACGCTTTCCAGGCGTGCACCTTCAGCCACTCGGCCATCTCTCCGCAAATTTATTGTGGGGGTAAATATACTTTATAGCCTTTTATGTCAAGCTAAAAGCTATAAGTTTAATAGCGATGACACGCTACAAAATGGCTATTTGCAGAAGGCTTTAGATGAGGCGATTCACATCTGCAAATATCCATCACATATCTGCATCTTGTATGAAATCTGCAACCTTTTGGCGGATTTATAGGAGATGGAACTTCCCCTTTTAAGATTATTCTTGTTTTTTTAAATTGGGGATTTGGAACAGGAATAGCAGATATAAGAGCCTCTGTGTATGGGTGCAATGGTTGGTTGTATAGAGCTTGTGCCTCTGCTAACTCAACAATCTCTCCAAGATACATAACAGCAATCCTATCAGATAGATGACGCACCACACCAAGATCATGCGAAATAAATAGACAAGTTAGCCCCATCTCTTTTTGAAGGTTTAAAATAAGATTAAGTATTTGAGATTGAACAGATACATCAAGTGCAGAGACAGGCTCATCACAAATTAGCACTTGAGGCTCAAGAGTTATTGCCCGTGCAATTCCAATACGCTGCCGCTGCCCTCCGCTAAACTCATGCGGAAAGCGTCTGATTACATCTGAGGATAAGCCAACCCTATCAAGCAGCTTTAAAACCTCTTTTTTACGCTCATTAGCTTTATATTTTGTGATGCCAAGATGGTTGTAGATAATATATTTTTCCTCTAAAATCTCTCCAACTGTGTGGCGGCTGTTTAACGATTCAAAGGGGTCTTGAAATATCATCTGCATCTTTAATCGACTGAGTTTAAGAGCCTGCCCTACCCTACCACCCTTAGCAGTTACAACCTTTTCCCCATTTAAGGTAACGCTCCCATCAGTCAGGCTATAAAGCCCCATGATGCAGCGACCAAGCGTGGTCTTACCGCAACCCGACTCCCCAACTAACCCCAAAGTCTCCCCTTTTCTCACATCAAAAGAGATGCCATCAACAGCATGGACAACACCCTGCTGACGCAAAAAAATTCCACCATAAATGGGGAAATATTTTTTAAGCCCCTTTACCTGTAAAATTGGCACATTTTTACTATTTTGATTTTGACCATCTCTATACAATTTTAATATCTACCTTTAAGAAATCTCAAAAAATTATCCAGAACTATCCCAAACTATCTAAATAGATGACAAGCCACAAAATGGTCATCTTTAGGGTTTAGCTCAATTGGCACAGATGCTCTACATATATCCATAACTCGCTCGCACCTATTGCTAAACCTGCAACCAGAGGGCATATCCTCTAATGATGGCACTCTACCCTTGATTGTTGGAAGAGTGCTCTTTGGAATCTGATTAAGGGTTGGGATAGATTTTAAAAGCCCCTGCGTGTAGGGGTGAAGAGGATTATCAAAAAGATCAACCACCCCTGCCCTTTCAGCCACCCTGCCGCCGTACATCACAATTGCCTGCTCGCAATTTTCAGCAATAACCCCAAGATCATGAGTGATCAAGATAACTGACATTGAAAATCTATTTTTAAGATCACCTATTAG
Organism: Desulfamplus sp.; assembly: GCA_015232465.1. Classification (GTDB taxonomy): domain Bacteria; phylum Desulfobacterota; class Desulfobacteria; order Desulfobacterales; family Desulfobacteraceae; genus Desulfamplus. The sequence goes on along the minus strand of JADFZO010000016.1, from coordinate 26,214 downwards.
CTCTAAAATTTGAGCTTGAACAGTAACATCAAGGGCAGTTGTCGGCTCATCAGCAATCAAAATATCTGGCTTTGATGATAGAGCCATTGCAATCATCACACGCTGACGCATTCCACCAGAGAGCTGATGAGGATACTGCTGCATCAATTTTTGCGGGGTTGCAATTCCAACCTGATAGAGCATCTCAATTGAGGCTCTATCCATATCAGCACGATTCATCTGCGGAAAATGGAGCTGATAGACCTCATTCATCTGTGAGCCTATTTTATGGACAGGGTTTAGGGCTGTCATTGGCTCTTGAAATATCATTGAGATTTTTCTACCTCGAATCTTTTGCATCTCATCTGATTTCTCTTTTTTTGATTTCTCTTTTTTCTCTTTTGCATTTTTACTACTCCGTTTTGTTTGGCTGCCCATAAGCGGAACAATATCTCTGCCTTTAAACTCAATAACTCCAGACTCAATCTTACTAAAGGGTTTGGGCAAAAGCCCCATAATTGAGAGTGCTGTAACGCTCTTGCCGCAACCAGATTCCCCAACAATCCCAAGTGTTTGCCCCTCTTTTAAGCTAAACGATACACCATCAACTGCCCTGACTCTGCCGCTTTCTGTCTCAAAAGAGACTACAAGATTGCTCAATTTTAGTATCATATTAAAAAATCGCCCTAATTTTTAGCCAACCATTGCTTTAAAAGTATCTTCATCAATAACTGTTACTCCAAGCTCATGAGCTTTTGTAAGTTTGCTGCCAGCAGAATCTCCAGCAACAACAAAATCTGTCTTAGAGCTAACGCTTCCAGCAACCTTTGCTCCAGCCTTTTCAAGCAGCTCTTTTGCCTCTGATCTTGTCATGCTGGTTAAAGTTCCAGTTAGAACAAAAGTTTTGTTTCTGATTGAGTCAGATTTAGAGTCAACAGCTTGAGATAATAAATTTTGCTCTACAATTTTAACGCCATTATCAATCAGATTGTTGATAAGCACAATATTATCAGGGTTGTGGAAAAAATCGTAAACTGAAACAGCAATTTTAGGACCTATCCCCTCAACTACCTCTATCTCCTCTTTTGATGCTAAGATTAAACTATCAAGGGTTTTAAATTTTTCAGATAAAAGAGATGCTACGCTCTCGCCTGTGTGGTCAATTCCTAAGGAGTAAATCAGCCGTTTGAGGGTGATATTTTTTGATTTTTCCAAAGCATTGATTATATTTTCAGCAGATTTTCTGCCCATGCGATCCATTGAAGCGAGCCTTTTGATGCTTAGATCATCATTTTTAAACACAAATAGATCAGCAAAAGAGCTAACCACACCTTTATCAACCAACTGCTCAACAAATTTTTTACCAATGCCATCAATATCAAATGCAGATTTAGAGACAAAATGTTTTATTCGCTCTTTTAATTGAGCACTGCAAGAGGCGTTAATGCACTTAATTGCAGCCTCATCGTCAACCCTTTTAACTGGGCTTTTGCAAACTGGACACTCAGAGGGCATTAGAAACTTTTTTTCATCGCCAGATCGCTTTGACTCAATAACCTTTACAATTTTTGGGATAACATCGCCAGCACGCACAACAATAACAGTGTCGCCAACTCGTATATCTTTTCGATCAATCTCATCTTGGTTGTGCAAAGTTGCCCTTGAGACAGTAACTCCGCCAACATTGACAGGCTCAAGCAGTGCTACTGGTGTCAACGCCCCTGTTCTTCCAACCTGAACAGTTATATCTTCGACAGTGGTCGTTGCCTCAATCGCCTGAAATTTGTATGCAATTGCCCATCTTGGGCTTCTTGATTTAACCCCAAGAGCCTTTTGAAACTCAAGATTATCAACCTTGACAACCATTCCATCAATCTCATACAAAAGCGACTCTCTTTGCTTTTCAAGTTCTCTGTAATGATCAAGAACCTCTTCAATTGTCAGACCCTCCCTTACAAGCGGATTGATAGGAAATCCATAACTTTCAAGGATTTTTAAAATTTGACTGTGCGAATTGACCCTTATACCATCTACAACACCTGTGCCATACACAAAAATAGATAGTGGACGAGATGCTGTTATTTTAGAGTCCAATTGACGCAATGAGCCAGCAGCAGCGTTTCTTGGATTTGCAAATAGAGGCTCTTGTTTTTCAAGGCGACTTTTGTTTAGATTTTCAAAATCTTGCCTGTTTATAATCACCTCGCCCCTTATTTCTAAAAGTTTTGGTATTGGATTTGGATTTGAGCTTTTAGATAATTTAAGTGGCACAGAGCGTATAGTTCTTACATTTTGGGTTATAACTTCCCCAGTAACTCCATCTCCTCGTGTTGTGGCTCTTGTTAAAATACCATCTTCATAGACAATTTCAACAGCAACACCATCCAATTTTGGCTCTACTGTGTAAAGAGTTTGGCTATTTAGACTATTATTTAGACTCTCTTTTGAAGAGCTAAAAATATCTCTTTTAGATTCAAGTTCTGATGCTAAAAATTTTAATGTGCGATTGTGAAAATCGAGCAGATCAGCATCAGTAAAGGCATTATCAAGCCCAAGCATTGGAATTGAGTGGTTTGCAGTTTCAAACGATTCAAGCGGGGCAGCACCAACCCGTTTTGTTGGCGAATTTGGCGTTGAAAGAGATGGATATAGCCTCTCAATCTCAACAAGTCTTGCCATCATCTTGTCATACTCTGCATCAGATATTTCAGGGTCATCAAGATTATGGTATCTAAAGTTGTGGCGGGTCAGCTCATCTTGAAGATATTGAGCCTCTTTAACTAATTTACTGTCAATCTTATTATTAAACGTCATAATGTAATCGTATTTTCTAATTTGAGTTAATATAATATTTCCTGAAGTTCTTAAAAGAATCAGCTTGAAACTTTCTCTTATTTTATCATAAAATCATTTTCATTATGGGATATATATTTGATTTTAATGATTCAAGAGACTATGAGACCCGTTTTGAGCGGGTACGCAATAGTTACGCATTGAACCTTGAGCTTGAGCTTTTTCTAAAAATGGTTGATCCAGAACCCGGTAGCTCAGTTCTTGATATAGGGTGCGGAACAGGCAGAAGTCTTGAGCCTCTCTTAAATCGAGGGCTTAACCTCACTGGAGTTGACCCCTCCCCTTACATGCTTGACATTGCAAATGAGAGGCTTGGCGATAAAGCTGACCTACATCGAGCATTTGCAGAGGATTTACCATTTGATGACAACTCATTTAACCACGCCTTTTTTTTAACCAGCCTTGAGTTTACAGATAGACCAGCCAAAGCTATTGAAGAGGCGTGCAGAGTTGCAAAAGATAAGGTATTTGTCTGTGCCTTCAATAAATATGCTCCTCTAAACATGATACGCCGTTTAAAAGGGATTTTTATCAGAAATATCCTCTCTCAAGCAAGATTTTTCAGCATTTTGGAGATTAGACAGACTGCATTTGATATTTTAGGCGATGTTCCAATTGATTGGAAAACCACGCTTCAATTTCCATTTAGCAGCAGTAAAATCTGCCACTGGATTGAGCAGCGTCCATTAGTTCAAAAGTCGCCTTTTGGCACAATTATCGGAATGGTTATAATACCAGTTCCAAAATTTAAAACTCGCCCTTTATCGTTAAAAATAAGAGCACAAGGCAGATATAATCCTGTTACAGGGTTTGCTATGAACCGCTCAAAAGAAGATTTATAAAATGAAAACAGCCATATACGAACAGCTTGAAAACAGTAGAGTAAAATGCAAAATGTGCAGCCACTTTTGCACAATTGATTTAGGCAAAAGAGGAATCTGTCAGGTCAGAGAGAACATAAGGGGAGAGCTTATATCGCTAACCTACTCAAAAGTTATCTCAAGGGGAATTGATCCAATTGAGAAAAAGCCAATTTTTCACCTTTTGCCAGGCTCTACATCATACTCAATTGCAACAGAGGGGTGTAACTTTCAATGCAACTTTTGCCAAAACAGCGGCATCTCACAGATACCTCAAAACAGGAGCATAAGAGGAACAACTATTGAGCCAGAAGAGATTGTTAAGCAGGCTATAAATTCAGGCTGTGCAACAATATCTTACACCTACACAGAGCCAACTATCTATTTTGAGTTTGCATTTGAGACTGCAAAAATAGCCAAATCAAAGGGGCTTAAAAATATTTTTGTAACTAACGGCTTTATGTCAAAAGAGGTTATTAAGATGGCTGCTCCATATCTTGATGCTGCAAATGTTGATCTAAAGGCTTTTAACGATGAGTTTTACCGAAAGCTGTGCAAAGGACGACTTGAACCTGTTAAAGAGAATCTTATTTTGATGAAATCACTTGGCATATTAGTAGAGGTTACTACGCTTCTTATTCCTGATCTTAATGATAATCCATCAGAGATACAAGATATGGCAAAGTTTATCGCAAATGAGCTTGGTGTTGAGACCCCCTGGCACATCAGCCGTTTTCACCCATGCTATCAGATGACAGATAGAGGTTCTACCCCAATTTCATCGCTTAAAATGGCGTTTGATGCTGGAAAAGATGCTGGACTTCGTTATGTCTATACTGGAAATGCACCGGGTCTTGACTCTGAAAATACCTTTTGTCATGCGTGCGGGCAGATTTTAGTGCAACGTGTAGCCTACAACATCACAAATCATATCTCTTCAAATGGGAGATGCCCTGATTGTGGCACAAAAGTTTATGGAATTTTTAACTAAAAAGGCGGAAAAATAGGCTTTGAAAAAAGAGATATATGCAGATATGCACAACCACACAACAGCGTCAGATGGCGATCTCTCTGCTGAAGAGTTGGTGCAAAAGATAAAATCACTTGGAATTGCGGTTGTAGCCATTACTGATCACGACACAGATAGCTCTATTGGGCGTGCGATTAGAGAGGGGCAACGTATTGGGGTTAAGGTTTTGCCAGGGGTTGAGATTTCTGTCCGTTTTAAAGAGGATTTTTTTACTGGAACGCTACATATTTTGTGCTACTTTCAACCCGAACTTTTTAACAACTCACAATTTAGAGATGATCTTAACAATACTCTAAAAATGGGCAGGGGAGATGGTTTAGTGCGTGCAAGGGTTGATGAGATCAATAAATTTTTTGGACCTCAAAGTATCATAAATAGCCCAATTCTTAAAAATGAGCTTATATTTGAAGATGTTGCATCATATAGCCCCACAATCACCCGTCGCCACTTTGCGTTGGCATTAACCCAAAAGCATGATATTCAAAATCCTGATGTTGTAAATCAGATTATTGGCAACAATAGCCCTGCATATCTCCCCTCTGGAGTTGATCTTGAGAGCGTAACACGTTTTTTTATGACTTATTCGGTTAATAATTTTAAAGATAATAACAGCGATTTAAATAACGACTTAAGTAAAACGAAAACTCAGATTATGATGGCTCTTGCCCACCCTGCTGCTGGATCGTTTCCTGGAAGTGGGCACTACAAAGAGGTTCTTCCGCCAATTGAGATAGTTGAAAAATTGCTACCGCGCTTTATAGATGCTGGTATTAGTGCAATAGAGATCAACTATCCAGGGCACATTGAGGCTCACAGAGAGATTTTGCGTAAGTGGGCTTTAAAGTACAATCTTGCTGTTACTGGAGGGTCAGATTGCCACGATGAGTCTATTCGTCCACCTGGTGTTGAGGGAATAACAGAAGAAGAGTTTAAAAAATTGCGGTTTATGATATAGACGATTAAGCTTTAAAGTCTTATAGTCTTTAAACTAATTTTCAATCCTCTACTTCTCTTAAACACTTTTTATGAAAATAGATACGATTATCTATCAGGTGGTATTATGGTTAAAGGATATGTTGATGAGAAGAATCAGACTGTTTTTATCTGCCCACACTGTGGATTTGAAAAGAGATTTGATGCATCACCATTTAAAGATAAAAAAAAAAATATCACAATTAAATGCAAATGTGGCAACTCAACTTTAATGGAGATTGAGTTTAGAAGACAGTTTAGAAAAAAGGTTGAACTTTTTGGCTCTTGCATTATAAAAAAGACTCAAAAACGGTGCGATATTGTTGTAAAAGACCTATCATTTAGCGGTATTGGTTTTGAATTGCTCCATATTTATAAAAGAAGTATTGCAGATATTGATGTTGGTGACCCTATTGAAGTTGAATTTAGACTTGACGATAAAAAGCAAGAGCTTATAACAAAGATGTGTGTTGTCCGTCTCAAGTTGCCAAACCATGTTGGTGCAGAATTTGAAGATGAGAACTTTGCAAAACAGCTTGGATTTTACCTGCTCGCTTGAAGATATTACATATTTTAAGATAATTAAACAGCTCTGTTTAGGAGGTTTTCTATGATTAAAGGTTATATTGATAATAATAATGATACTCTGTTTGTATGCCCTAACTGTGGATTTCAAAAGAGATTTAGTGCTCTGCCGTTTAAGGAGAAAAAGAGGTTGACCATAAAGTGTCAATGTGGAGTCTCTACTGATATGCTTATTGAGTTTCGGCAGTTTTTCAGAAAGCCTATATCTCTTCCTGGAGTATGTTTAATTGAAAATAGTCAAGTAAGTTGTGATGTTATTATAAAAGACCTCTCACTTGGTGGTGTCTCTCTTGAGTTTGTATTTATAAATAAAAAATATCTATCTGACATAGAGATTGGAGATATTGTATATGTTGAGTTCCAACTTGATAATGCAAAAGAGCAGATCATCAGAAAAAAGTGTGCTGTAAAGACAAAGGTTGGCAATACTGTTGGTGGAGAGTTTTTAGATGACAGCTTTACAAGAGAGATTAGATTTTACATGATGGAGTAAAAACTCTAACATGCCTAAATAATTTTTTTTAAATCAGATTACAAAGCCCCTTTGTAAAAGAAGGGGCTTATGCTTTTACCTCCTCACCTATTTTTAACCTGCACAGCAACAATTAAACCCTTAAAAGATAAAATTAATATAAATTAGAAAAACTATTTGACAAACACAATTCAAGAAATATATATCTGTTTCACAAAAACAGACTGAGCGTTCGTTCGGAAAAACTCTATCCAAATAAAAAGTATTTTTTTAACAACACAACAAAAACCGCCCCAAAATTTTAAAGAATTACCACTATAGAACTTTAAGGAGGATACACAAGGTGAATTTTGATCTTACAAAAGAGCAGGAGATGATCCGTAAAGAGGTAAGAAATTTTGCCCAGAAAGAGATTGCCCCAATCGCAAGCGAGCTTGATGAAAAAGAGGAATTTTCCGCTGAATTGACCCGCAAGATGGGAGAAATAGGTCTTTTTGGAATGTTTGTCTCTGAAAAGTATGAAGGTCAGGGAATGGATTATCTTTCATACATTATAGCAGTTGAAGAGGTCGCAAGAATTGACGGCTCTCAAGCTGCAACCGTTGCTGCCGGCAATTCGCTCGGCATAGGTCCTTTATATTACTTTGGCTCAGAAGAGCAGAAACAAAAATATCTTCCAAAGTTATGCAGAGGCGAGGCTCTTTGGGGATTTGGCTTGACAGAGCCGACTGCAGGCTCAGACGCTGGAGGCAGCAAAACCACTGCAGTTCCAGACGGCGATGACTGGATTATCAACGGCTCAAAGATTTTTATCACAAATGCAGCCTGCGAAATGACACTCGGTGTAACTGTTCAGGCAATCACAGGCACAAAATCAAACGGCAAGCCTGAATATACCTGCTTTATCGTGGAAAAAGGAACTCCAGGTTTTAAGGCTGTTCCCATGCACAAAAAAATGATGTGGAGAGCCTCTAACACAGCAGAACTCTATTTTGATAATGTCCGCGTGCCAAAAGAGAATATCTTGGGCAAACAGGGCGATGGATTTCATCAGATGCTCAAAACCCTTGACGGCGGAAGGCTCTCAATTGGTGCAATGGGTCTTGGCGGTGCGCAAGGAGCTTACGATCTTGCACTTCAATACGCAAAAGAGAGAAAACAGTTTGGTCAGCCGATATCTAAATTTCAGGCAATTGCATTTAAACTCGCAGATTGTGCAATGGAAATCGAGTGCGCCCGAAATCTTATGTATAAGGCGTGCTGGCTTAGAAATGAGAAACGCCCGTTTGAAAAAGAGGCTGCAATGGCAAAACTCTACTGCTCTGAACTTATGGGAAGAGTTGCAAATCATGCTGTTCAAATTCACGGCGGTTATGGTCTTATGAAAGAGTATAATGTTGAGCGTTTTTACCGTGATCAGAAACTTCTTGATATAGGCGAAGGCACTTCAGAGGTTCAGAGGATTGTAATTTCAAGGTATATTGGGTGTTAATTTGAATAAAAATCAAAATTGCAGCCGTAGGCTAAAGCCATCGGCTGAGAATAAAAGAAGTCCTCTTAAGAGGACTTAAAGTAAAGTTAGCCCATAGCTTTAGCTTAGGGCAACAGGAGAAAAATAGATGATTACTAATGACAGCCAAAATATTGAAAACCAACCAGTTCTTATACAAGAAGATAGAGGACACGCAGTAATAATTACCCTAAATCGCCCAAAATCTATGAATTCGCTCAACTTTGAGATGCTCTATGCTTTAAGAGATGCAATTGATGCTTTGCAATATAGATCAGAGGTTAGAACCGTTATCATCACAGGTGCGGGCGAAAAAGCATTCTGCTCTGGTGCAGATTTAAAAGAGCGTGCAACTCTATCTCAAGATGAGGTCAAAAAATTCATTTTAACAATAAGAAATCTTCTCACATCTGTTCAAAATTTAAATAAACCAGTAATTACAGCAGTTAATGGAATTGCACTTGGCGGCGGAACTGAACTTGCCCTTGCATCTGATATAAGAGTTGCCTCAAAAACTGCTGTGATGGGACTAACTGAAACTCGTCTTGCAATTATTCCGGGAGGCGGCGGAACTCAAAGGCTTCCAAGAGTTATTGGAGTTGCAAAGGCAAAAGAGCTTATATTTACTGGCAGAAGGGTTGATGCTGCTGAAGCCCTCTCAATCGGGCTTGTTAATAAGGTTTGTGAACCAGATAAACTTATTGATGAGTGTATGCTAATGGCAGATATGATAGCAGAGACTGGTCCAATTGCTGTTGAGATGGCAAAATATGCAATAAATCAGGGCGTTGAGACAGATTTAGCTACTGGTCTTGCAATCGAATCTAATGCCTATAGGGTAACTATCCCGACAGAGGATAGAGTCGAGGGCTTAACTGCATTTAGAGAAAAACGAAAACCAGTATATAAAGGACGATAAATTATGAGCGATAACAGAGTATTTTGGGAAAATGAAGAGGCTTTGCTTGCAGAGCGTGAATATCAAGCAACGTGGCCCGGGGGACAAAAGGCGGTTGACTCTTTAGCCTCTAAAAATAAGCGTCCTGTTCGTGATCTTATTGAGGATATGATAGACCCTGACACAACATTTTTTGAACTCTCTAAACTTGCTGGTTTTGGCATGGGCTATCCCGGTGTTGATGATGTGCCATGTGCCGCTATTGTCACAGGCCTTGGTAAAATACATGGCAACTGGACAATGATTGTGGGACACGACTCAAGGGTAAAGGCTGGCACCTATTTTCCCATTACACTTAAAAAACATATGCGTGCCCAGGCAATTGCTGACCAGTGCGGTATCAATTCTGTTTATATTGGCGACTCTGGCGGTGTTTTTCTGCCAATGCAGGCTGATGTTTTTCCTGATGATCAGCACTTTGGCACAATTTTTTACAACATGGCAAGAATGTCCGCAAAAGGGTTAAAGCAGATAACAATGAGCACAGGCGGCAACACTGCTGGAGGTGCTTATATTGTATTTATGGCGTGTCAGTCTATTATGATTGATCAGCAGTCATTTTCGTTTCTTGCAGGACCTCCTTTAGTCAAAATGGCTACTGGTGAAACTATCTCTGCCGAAGATTTGGGCGGTGCTGCTGTTCATACACAGGTATCTGGCGGAGCAGATCATCTTTGCTATGATCAGGCTGAGGCAGTGGCAAGGGTTCGTGATATCTTATCTTTAGAAAAACCTCAGACAATCAATCTGCACAGATATCAAGAACAAGAGCCAGCAATTCCGCTTGATTCTATTTACGATTATATGCCGATTTTTCCTCATCAGGGTATTGATGCACGCCAAATTCTTGAGTGTATGGCTGATGGTAGCGTTTTTCAGGAATATAAGAAAGATTACGCTCAGGGCAGAGGTGATAACATAATTACCGGCAAAATCAGAATAAAGGGTTTTCCAGTTGGGGTTCTCTGTTCAAATAGGGTTGGTATTATTTTCCATGAGGCTGCAAAAAAGGCAACCGAATGGATTGTTCGCTGTAGTCAAGAGAAGATCCCCCTACTTTTTATACAAAATGCTCCGGGCTTTATGGTTGGGTCAGACTCAGAACATGCTGGTATTGGTAAATATGGTGCAAATTTAGTTCGTGCTGTATCTTGTGCCCAAGTGCCAAAAATTCAGCTTGTAATAGGTCCTGACAACGGAGCAGCAAATTATGGAATGTGTGGAAGAGCCTATCGTCCCCACTTTCTATTTATAACAATGAGAGCAAGAACTTCTGTTATGAGCGGAAAGAGTGCTGGAGGAGTTCTTCTCTCAATTGAAGAGACAAAGCGTAAAGGAAGCGGTAAACCAATGACTCAAGAGGAGAAAGATGCGTTTCAGGAGAAGATGATTGCAAAGTATGATGGTGAAGCTCACCCATTTTTTTGTGCATCAAGGCTTTTAAATGACGGAGTCCTTAAGTTCTCTGAGATACGCGATTGGTTAGGAATGGCTCTTGAGGTGAGTTTGTTAAAAGAGATTGGTGAACCATCATTTGGAAACTTTAGATTTTAAATGTAGTTTTGTAGTAGCTTTTTTTAGACATTAACCCCACCTTAAGCTCTTTTCTTATAACTGGAGAGAAGCAAACTTAACCTCCCCTCTTATAAGTTATACTTAGAGCGGGAATAAATTGAGTTTTTTCTGATATGGATGCAGCGCGCGGCATCCATATCAACGGATCTTTTATGATATTTGATAATATATCATAAACTCAATTTATGACCTTGCTGAGTATAAGGTGGGAAAGAGGGGGCAAAATTAGTGTGGTCTGCTATATGCAGATATATAAAAAATAAAACTTAAATTATAAGTGCTGAAAAAACAGCCATTAGGAGACTTTAAAATGACTGAACATGATATGTGGAAAATTTTCCCAAGAATGCCAAAAAAGGTTACTATCGGTGATATTACTGTAAGAGATGGTTTTCAACACTCAGAAAAATTTGTCTCAACAGAGGCAAAGAAATTTTACCTTGAGGAGCTTATTTTTGCAGGCTGCCGTTATATAGAGGTTACAAATCTTGGTAATCCTATATCAATGCCTCAATTTAGCGATGCTGAGGAGCTTCTTAAATATGTAAAGGGTGATCTCTTTAAAAAGAAGTGCACCAAACGTGGTATAAATGTTGATGATATTTGCTTTACAGCCATAACAATCAGAGAGCCAGCAGTTGACAGGGCAATTGAGCTTAGAAAACAGGGAATAGGTCCTGATAGAATTCTTATGATGGTATCAACTGAAGAGCAGCACCACTATGCAAACTCAGGCACAACTTTGCCAAACTACTGGAAAGAGGCGGAGCGTTGCATCAAAAAATGTAATGATGCTGGAATGAAGATGTGCGGAACAGTGAGCACAATTTGGGGAAGCCCAATTGGCGGGGCAACTGATATGAAAGATGCTGTAAAATTCACTAAACGTTGGCTTGATATTGGTGCACATGATGTTGAACATGCTGACCATGATGGAAGTGCTTCGGCTCCTGATGTTTATCGTTATTTTTCAATGGTGCTTGATGAGCTTCCTGATACCAATCTACACATTGCTCACTTTCACGAGACAAAAAGGGTAGCATCTGCCTCTATGCTCGCAGCTATTCAAGCTGGAATCACAAACTTTGAGGCAACACTTGGCGGTCTTGGCGGACAGCCTGCAAATTTCCTTGATGATCGTCCAATCAAGGGGACTGGCGAATACTATTACAAGGATCCACGTTATGTTGGGCTTGTCTGTCTTGAAGATACCTTAGTTCAGGTTGATGAGATGGGCATTGAGCATGGCTGGGACGTTGACAGAGTTCTTTGGCTTGGCAAACAGTTAGAGCGAACAATGAAGCAGCGTCTTAGAAGTGAAGCTATGATAAACGGCAGAACCTTAAAAGAGGGGCACATGCACTATGCCCGTCCGGGTCTTGCTAAACTAAAAGAGAAACTTGGAGAAAAACCAGATCAGAAATTGCCTGATGGGTGGTAAAATTTAAATAGAATAGTAGAGACGCACGGCTTGTGCGTCTCTACGTTTTTTTCTCTGCATATTTAGCACAGAATGAAATTTCATATAATAAGAGGTATTTTTTATGAATAATTTATCAATCGAATATGATCAGGATTTTTACTCATGGCTTTGTCATAATGTCAGCCTGTTAAGAAGCGGCAGATTATCTGAGATTGATGTTGAAAATATTGCTGAGGAGTTAGAAGGAATGAGCAAAAGCCAGCATCGTGAATTGGTCAACAGGCTCAAAATCTTATTTGTTCATCTGCTTAAATGGCAATTTCAGCCAGACCACCGCTCCAGCAGTTGGAAAGGTACTATTATCGAACAGAGAAGCCAGATTAGATCGCTCTTAAAAACAAGCCCCAGCCTGAAATATCAAATTGAAGACAAAATAACTGATGCCTATGCTGACGCTATTGAATATGCTGCGTTGGAAACAGGACTACTTGAATCAGATTTTCCACAAAGTTGTCCCTATACTTTAGAGCAGGCTTTGGATAAAATCTATTATCCTGATTGAGGAAGATAATCAATGGCAAGTTTCAGAGAACGTGCGGCTAAAGGGCTTCAAGCAGGAGATACATTTACAATCTCACGAACCTTTACAGATGACGATATTACTCTTTTTGCTAAAATATCAGGCGATTATAACCCCGTCCATTTTGATGCCTGTTTTGCTAAAGCTAAGAAATTTTCTGCACCTATTTGTCATGGACTCTTAACTGCAAGCATGATTACCGAAATTGGCGGACAGATTGGCTGGTTAGCCTCTGGTATGACTTTTAAATTTAAAGCACCTGTGTATATTTGTGAAACGATTACATGCACTTGGACAATAACAGAGATAGATAAAAAAGGTAGGGCAAAAGCATCTATAACCATTACAAAAGAAGACGGCGTTACTGTGATTGAAGCAGAGATAAGCGGTATCATTCCAATAGATGAGTCTCGTGATATATTACGGCAGATGCTCTCTGAGGGCGATTCAACAAATGGGCTAACGAATAGAGAAAAGATTCGTTAAATAGTATGTTTATTGATGATACTCACATTTATAGAATGAACTTATAAAAAATTATGGCACCAAAAGAGGCAAAAGCACGAATCAAAATAAACAGACTCCTTGAAGAGGCGGGCTGGAGTTTTTTTGATACAGACAATGGCAAAATCAGAGCCGAGGAGACGTTCATTCACAGAGATTTTGAAAGGAAATTTTTTTCAGACAACACAAATCAAGCCTTCTGCCGTTCGTTTTTGGAAAATGCCCTGCGTGATCCAATTAGCGGAGAAATAGGCAAAACAATCATCTTTTGCGTATCCCAAAACCATGCAGCAAAGATTACCCAAATATTAAACGAAATTGCAGATGCGATGTTTCCAAATAGATACAACTCTAATTTTGCAATGCAGGTTACCTCAAGAGTTGATGAGGCACAGCAATTTACAAGCAACTTTACACACAATAAACTTTCAGGCACAGGTAACTTTAACCCATCATACAAGACAAGCAAAACCCGTGTTTGCGTTACAGATATAATAAAGATTGACAGAATGTATTTTGACAGGTTTGAACGGACAATCATTGACCACCCCACACTAAAAAAGCAGGCAGAAGAAGGGCTGCCTCCAGAGCTTCGTAAGGCAATACCTGAATACATAAAAGATTTTGTGCCGTTTAACAAATTTGCAGCGTGAGGTTATGATTATTTCTTTTAAAGATAAAGGCACGGAAGACATCTTTAATGGTGTTAGCTCAAAACATTCGCGCAAAATTTGTCCGCAATCTATATGGCGTGTTGCTTCAAGAAAACTTGATCAACTTGATTCTGTAATTAGCCTTGAGGAATTAAAAATCCCATCAGGTAACAGACTTGAGGCTTTATCTGGAGATAGAGAAGGTCAGTTTAGCATTCGTATAAACGATCAATACAGAGTATGCTTTAAGTGGAGTGAATCTGGACCCGTTGATGTAGAAATAGCAGATTATCATTGATCCAAATTTTATATCATTAAGGAGAAGTCATGGTACGTATTCCAACAAACCGAGAACCAACTCACCCTGGAGAAATGCTTTTAGAGGAATTTCTTACTCCAATGCAAATTACTCAACGAGAATTGGCTAAAACAATTAATGTTTCATATCAGCGAATTAATGAGTTGGTAAATAAAAGACGTGGAGTAACACCAAGCCTTGCTCTTCGTTTATCTAAAGTCTTTGGAATGTCGGCTGATTTTTGGCTGAATCTTCAAATTAGATGGGATTTATATAAGGCACAGATAGAAGATAAAGCAGAATTAGATGCTATAAACGAATTTAATCAAGTAAAATTAACACCTTAACAATACTGAATCGGATAAACCATGCTTGATACTGAAACAAAAAAAAGAATCGACACTGCCCGCGACATACTTGTCGGAAAAGTGCCAGACCCCAAAAGCCAAGTTGAGCAGATTACCATTGCCCTTGTCTATAAATTCATGGACGACATGGACAAAGAATCTGTGGAGATGGGCGGACAGGCGAGCTTTTTCAGTGGCGATTACGAACGCTACGCATGGAGTGTTGAGCGAAAGGGAAAGCAGAAGTGGGAGATGGTGAGGTTGAGGGAGGTCGGAGAACTGAAATATGGGTTTACAGCGTCAGCAGAAGAACAAGGAACAGCTCGATTTATAAGAATTACAGATATTTCAGAAAACGGACTTCTTATTAAAACAGAACCAAAATACACCAATATCTCTGATAATAATATTGATTATCTTCTTAAAAAAGGTGATTTGCTTGTTGCTCGAACAGGTTCTACTTACGGCAAAACATTGTTATTCAATGAAAATCTTAAAGCAATTTATGCCTCATATTTAATTAGAATAAGATTTTTGAATGAAAATATAATCCCAGATTATTATTGGGCTTTTTCTCAATCTGAAAATTATTGGATACAAGCACGTAGCCTAATGACTGGTGGTGGTCAACCACAATTTAATGGAAACGCTCTCAAAGAAATTTCTTTTCCCCTCCCACCTCTTGAAATCCAGCAGGAAATAGTCGCCGAAATAGAAGCCGAACGCAAAGCAGTTGACGGCTGCCGTGAGTTGATAAAAATCTATGAAGAGAAAATAAAGCGGGGGATTGATAGGGTGTGGGAGGAGTGATTAGGTTAACTGATGGCTTATCAAAAGAGGTCTGAGTTTATCGCAGAGGTTGATTGGTATAAGCAAAAATATAAGATGGATTTTTCCGCTTTTGATAATCAATTCAGGCAGCAACCAGCATCAGAAGAGCTTGAAAATGATTGGATGGCTTGGCGGTTTGCAGAGGAGGGAGTTAAATTTGAGAAAGATGGAAAGATTGAAGATAGCGAAATTATGAACTTAGAAAAGGTGCTGGAATATATAAAACAATAATGAAAAATAAAAATATAAAAAAACAAAAAAAAGCAAAGAGTCGTGCAAAAGCAGTAACTAAACAAAAAAATCATGACGGTTTAATTCATAAGAAATATAAAATTTCTTATGAACCAGTAACTGATGAAGAATATCCTGAAGAAATTGATAAGCAATATAACAAAATTCATGACATGGTATATGAAGAACCTAAAAAAGCTATTTCTTATTTGCAAGAGTTGAAAACTAAATATCCTAATGTACCTATATTATATAACTGGCTTGCTATCGCACAATCAAATGTAGGAGATTTTGTTTCTTGTGAGATAACTATAAAAGAGAACTACGAAAGAAATCCTGATTACTTGTTTGCCAAACTAAATTACGCTGAAATATGTTTACACAAAGGTAGGTTAGATGAGATTCCTATAATTTTTGATGGTAACTTTGATCTGTCGTTTTTATATCCAAATAGGGATACATTTCATATATCTGAAGTGATAAATTTTTTTGGATTTATGGCAATTTATCGTGTTGATATAGGAGAAATAGATTTAGCAAAAACTTACTATAAGTTGATAAAACAGCTTGCCCCTGAACACATAATTACAAAGAGGGTAGAGCAAAAAATATCAAACAAAAGAATGGAGAATTTGGCTCTTAATATTAAAAAATTTTTAAGTAAATCAGGCAAATTAGAAAAATAATTATAAGAGTATGGATATATCATTTTTATTAAGAGGCATAATAATCGGCTTTTCAATTGCAGCACCAGTTGGACCTATTGGGGTTCTTTGCATACGCCGCACATTAGCTTAATTATGGCTTGCAATGGGTCAACAGAATCTCAGGGGTAATAATAACAAGTTTTGGGTTAATTGCTCTTGTGAGTGCGTTTTAATATATCAATAAAAATATAATAATTAGTTTAAAAATAATAATAAAGGATACTATAAGATGAAACAGTGGTACCAAGAGCTATTTGAAAATTATGCTGTTCAATACGACAAAGAGGTTTTTACACAAGGGACAGTTGGAGAGTGTGATTTTATTCAAGAGGAGATTGGCAGAGATAAAGGCATCAAGATACTGGATATTGGGTGCGGAACAGGAAGGCACTCAATTGAGCTTGCCAAAAGAGGGTACGAGGTTGTTGGCATTGATCTGTCAGAATCTCAGTTGAAAAAGGCAAAAGAGAAGGCATCAAATCTTTCAAATCTTCGGGTTGCTTTTGAACAGCGAGATGCAAGAGAGACTCACTTTATAAATGAGTTTGATTTAGCAATAATGATCTGCGAAGGCGGTTTTCCGTTGATGGAGACAGATGAGATGAATTTTTCGATTCTTAAAAATGGTGCTAATGCTCTAAAACCAAATGGAAAATTTATCTTTACAACTTTAAATGGGTTGTTTCCTCTGTTTCATTCAGTTAAAGATTTTTTAAGTTCACAGGCAAAAGATGGCAATGCAAC
The DNA here is from genome assembly GCA_015232465.1 of Desulfamplus sp. Lineage (GTDB taxonomy): Bacteria > Desulfobacterota > Desulfobacteria > Desulfobacterales > Desulfobacteraceae > Desulfamplus. The sequence goes on along the minus strand of JADFZO010000016.1, from coordinate 9,102 downwards.
TTACGATGACCACTCATTTGACCTTATGACTTTTCGAGATACAAATACAATACTCATTAAAGATGATTCAGGAGAAGAAAAAGAGCTAAAATGCAATGAGAGATACTATGTTCCATCTGAAATAACTTGGCTTCTAAAGAGCCTTAATTTTAAGCAAATTGACATCTTTGGGGCAAAACTTGGGGCTTTTAGCCGCAACCATAAGCTCACAACCGAAGATTATGAGATGCTTGTTATTGCAAAAAAATAGAAGATTTAGATGTATGAATATAAAAGTCTTAGAGAACCAAACAATTAAATAGCCATAATTAAGGAGAAAAATAATGCAAAACAGTGAAAAGACCCCGCACATCAATGTTGACTATTTTGAAGATTTAACTGGAAATATTGAAAAGGGCAGCAAACTTGATATTGAAGATGTTGGCATAAGAATCAAGCAGTTACGTGAAAAAAAGGGTATCTCAATTGATGATCTTGCAAAGATGACAGGCTTTGAAAAAGCAAGGCTTGAAGATATTGAAAGTGGGGTTATAAAACCTCAACTTGGAACTGTGATGAAGCTATCTAAAGCTCTTGATAGTGCTTTGGGGCGGATTGTCTCTGGTGTTGGCTCAAAGCTCTACTCAATAACACGAAAAAATGAGAGAAAACCGATATTTCGCTCAACATCTCAAACAGGAGATCAAAAGCTCTACTCCTACATGAGCCTTGCACCAGAAGTTAAAGGGCGGCACATGGAGGCACTTATTGTTCAGCTTGAGGAGAATCCTGTAAAAGAGATATCTGTACATGATGGCGAAGAGTTTATCTATGTTTTAGATGGAGTTGCTGCCCTTCAGGTTGGCGATGACAATTACGACTTAACCCCAGGCGATAGTGCATACTATCTCTCTACAACCCCGCACCTTATAAAGGCAAAAGAGGGCAAGGCAACCATTTTGGCTGTCCTATATGAATAAGTGATGTTACGGAGTGAATGCGGCAAATCATTGTTTTTTAATAATAACCGGAGTGTAAAATAAAGGAGTGTTTATCATGGAAGTGATTGAGCAAGGCTTGGGACAATTGTTCATGAATCCTGATCCTGATCTACTTCGAGCTTTTTTTCAGCTAAAAGATCGAAAAATGGTCAATAAAGTCATGACGTTAAAAAATGCTGTTGAGAAATTTGTTCATGATGGAGATTATCTTGCCATAGGAGGGTTTGGTGCCAATCGGACACCTATAGCGGCTTGTCATGAAATTGTAAGGCAGGGGAAAAAAAATATGGGTTTTGCGGGGCATACTGCAACACACGACATGCAGATATTGAGTGCAGGAGAGGTTTATAATCGGCTTGATGTTGCTTATGTAGTAGGGCTCGAAGCACGCGGTCTTTCTGCCTGTTCCCGTAAATATTTGCAAAGTGGTAAGGTGCAGACTACAGAATGGACTAATTATGCACTATCTGTCCGTCTGCAAGCTGCTGCTATGGGTGTTCCCTACCTACCTGCCCGCAACATGATGGGAACAGATACATTCAAATATAGTGCTGCTAAAACAGCTCTGTGTCCTTACACCGGAAAAAAACTGGTTCTACTGCCAGCCTTATCTCCTGATGTGTCAATAATTCATGTTCATGAATCTGACATTTTTGGCAATTGCCGTTTTAAGGGAATAGCCGTAGCAGATAAAGAGTTAGCAAATGCCTCAAAACGACTTATTATCACCACCGAAAAACTTATATCCAGTAATGAGATCAAACAAGATCCTTCATCAACATCTATCCCTTATCATCTCGTTGATGCTGTGTGTGTAGTTCCTTTTGGAGGCTATCCTGGTACCATGGCTGGTGAATACTTTTCCGATGAAGAACATTTGAAGGAGTGGATGACAGCGGAAAAAGATGCAGATAAATTTAAGGCTTTTTTGAACAAAAATATATACGAATGTAAGGATCATGAAGAATACATTCGCATCAACGGCGGTCAAGTAAAGATGCAGGAGCTTCGCGCTAAAGAGCTACTTTTAAATAAGGAGGGATAGATTATGGCAGACTATAATTCAATGGAACTTATGATTTCAGTGGCTGCTCGAGAACTTGAAAACGGAGCCACAGTAGGTGTTGGAACAGGTGCTCCCTGTGCAGCTGCCATGTTAGCACAAAAAATAAGTGCGCCTGATCTGGTGATAATTTTTGAAGCAGGAGGATTTGGACCAGAGTTGCCTGAGATGCCCATTTCCGTGGGGGATTCTCGGACAACGTACAGAGCTATTAAAGCGGGCAGTATGGGAGAGACAATGGATTACTGTTCAAGGGGCTTTGTGGATTATACATTTTTGGGTGGTGCACAGATCGATATGTATGGTAATCTTAATTCTACGGTTATTGGCGATTATGCCAATCCAAAAGTGCGTTTTCCAGGTAGCGGGGGTGCCAATGATTTCGCATCTTTTTGCTGGAAAATGATGGTTATGACTCCTCAAGATTCTAAGAGGTTCGTGGAAAAGCTTGATTTCCTAACTACACCAGGCTGGCTTCAAGGTGGCAATTCAAGGGAAAAATCTGGTCTGCCTTTAGGTGCTGGACCATACAAAATCATTACCAACATGGCTGTAATGGATTTTGAGCCTAACTCAAAACGGATGCGAATTATATCCATCAATCCTGGATATTCGCTCAAAGATGTTCAGGATAACTGTGGTTTTGAACTTTTAAAAGCTGAAAAAATTGCAGATACTCTTCCCCCGACTGAAAAAGAGCTTCGGATACTAAGGGAAGAGGTTGATCCCTATGGTTACGTAATAGGGCGAAGCTAAAAGCAATCTTCTCCCTGCTTGGTTACAGAATTAATGAACCTTGCAGGGAAATTTTTTTTGGAGGGTCTTGGAAGATGGGTGGACTATTATGCAAAGAATTAGGAGGAGCTAAAGAGTTAGTAGTAAAATTTAATTTTTATGTTTGACTGTTATGAGCCTGCGATATAAAAGTTAGATTGCCTTGTTATGGCATATTCTTATAAATTAATCATCGTGCATCAAAAGAGACACAAAACCTACAAACAAAAAGGAGATTTTTTTAAATGAAAGCAACTATTACAAAACAGTGCATGGGAGATAGAAACTGCAACAACCTCTGTTCTGAAGTTTTTGAATATGATGAGGATCAGCTTCTATCTATTGTTAAATTTGATGTAATCCCAAAACATCTTGAGGCAATCGTGCGTCAAGCTGCTCAAGAGTGCGGAGCTCAAGCAATCATTATTGAAGAGTAGTTAGTAGAACCTAAGAAAAAAAGAGTGCTCAATTTCAACCAAAGGAGATGGTTATGGTAAAATTTAGAGAGAGCAGAACAGCAAAAAATCTTTTGACAGCATTTGCTGCAGAGGCTCAAGCAAGCACAAGATATAGGTTCTTTTCTCAAAGAGCATTTGACGATGGTTTTGTCCAGATTTCCAAAATTTTTCAGGAGACATCTGACCAAGAGTGCGAACATGCCTTACGCTTTTTCAAGTTTTTCAACGGCGGAGAGCTTGAGATCAACTGGAAATTTCCTGCTGGCGTGCTTCAAGATACCCGTTTAAACCTTATTTCTGCTGCTGATCTTGAGCACTATATCCACACTGAGATGTACCCTGGATTCTCCCAAATTGCTGTTGAAGAGGGTTTTGAACGGGCAGCAGAGACTTTAGATGCGATAATTGTTGCTGAGAGGCAGCACGAAAAGCTCTATCGAGAGTTGGCTCAAAACATTGCAGACAATAGGGTCTTTGCCCGAGAAGATGAAAAAAAGTGGCGTTGCCTTAGCTGTGGATATATCCAAACAGGCAAATCAGCACCAGATAAGTGCCCTGCATGTGTAAAACCTGCTGGCTATTTTGAGCTTCTTGGAGAGAATTGGTAATTGGCAAAAAAACTTGAAGTTAAACTAATTTTAAATAACAGTCGTTTTCAAAGGAGATTTAAAAATATGAAGAGAGCAAAGAGTTTGTTTATCGTGGCTCTTCTTGTAGTGTTTGCAGCAGCTATTGCAATTGCAGCAGAAAATAAAGGGGCAAAAAATAGCGGGGGAGAGAAAATTACAGTTGACGGTGGCTCTAAAGGTGTTGTTAATTTCCCCCACAAAATTCATCAAGATGAGCTAAAAGATTGTAATATCTGTCATGCTAAATTTCCACAAGAGCTTGAGAGCATTAAAAAACTCAAAGATAAAAAAGAGTTAAAAAAGATGCAGGTTATGAATGAGGTTTGTCTAAAGTGCCACAAAGCATACAAGGCAGAGGGTAAACCCAAGTATGGACCTATTAACTGCAATGGTTGTCATGGCAAATAAAAAAGGGCTATATTAATCTTCAAGCACAAAAAAAACGGTTGAAATAGACTGACTATAACAGATTTTAGAAAAGGGGACACAATCGCAATTGTGCCCCCCTTTTTTTAATGAGATTAAAAATTGAGAGACTTAAAAATCAGGTGGAACTGTGAAAAATAAAATAACTGCCAACCTTAACGCTCAAGGCGTTCCAACGCAGATTAAAAATCCTGAGCTTGTAAAAGAGCGAAGAAGACAGATAGTTGATGCAACTGTCCATCTGTTTGTAGAGCATGGGTATCATAAGACCACAACCAGAATGATTGCACGGGCTGCTGGTTTCTCAATAGGCTCTTTGTATGAGTATGTAAGCTGCAAGGAGGATGTTCTATATCTTGTATGCGAGGCGATTCATGGCGAGGTTCAACGGGCAGTTGAAGAGGCTCTATCTGGCTCTGCTGGCAATGGTAGGGCAACGCTTGCTGAGGTTATACGAGAGTATTGTCATGTATGCAACAATATGAATGACCACATTCTTTTGATGTATCAAGTAAGCCAATTTCTACCTAAACAGTGGAAGATTAAAGCTCTTGAAAACGAGCTTAGAATAACTGATATTTTTATCAATGCCCTTTTACGGCTATCTGGAAAAGGTGATATTCCAAAACTTGACCACAAAACAGCCTCTCTTGTGGGGCATAATATCTCTGTAATTGGTCAGATGTGGGCATTTAGACGTTGGTATCTTGCTAAAAATTTTTCAATAGATGAGTATATAGAGTATCAAACCAAATTTATTCTTGGTCTTGTTTTTCAAAATATCCAGCCAAAGGAGGCTACTTGATTTAAAATGAGTAAAGCATCTTCTTCCCCCACAATTTCAACCCCCATCTTATCGCCTGCTCCTAAACTGCAAGAGTGGCTTAAGCACTTTTACGCAGGCATGGAGGTCCTAAAACAGAGAGGATTTAAGCTAACTCCAGAAAATGCACGAGAGGGGCTATTTAATCTTACTGCCTCTTTAGTTGTTGATAAGCCTGACATTAGCCTTGTTGTAGATGTTGATGCAAATGGGCAAAATAGCAGCGTGCCATTGAGAGTTTACCACCCTGCCCCTAATGAGCCACTACCTGTGCTTATCTACTATCACGGAGGGGGACACATGGCTGGAAGCATCAAAATATATGATCCTATATGCAGAAAAATGGCTCTTGCAACAGATCATATTGTGGTAGCTGTTGAGTATCGCCTAACGCCTGAGTTCCCCTACCCTGCTGGTGTTGACGATTCATATTATGTTGCAAAAAATATCTGGTCAACTCTTGAAGGTTTAAGCTCTTTTCATAAATTCAAATATTTAGAGACTCTATCATTGGCTGGAGATAGTGCTGGGGGGGCTTTAGCTGCTACTCTCTCTCATCTTGCCCAGCACGATAAAGAGATTAAAATCTCAAAACAGGCTCTAATTTACCCATCTTTGGACTACACAATGTCATGCCCATCATTTGATGAAAATGGGGTTGGATATATGCTTGAGAAGGAGAAGATTGAGTGGTATTTTGAGCAATATTTTCAAGATTTTGAAGGGGGGAAAGATATTCAGTCGAGCGAAAAACGTAAGTCTGCATCACCTCTTTTTATGGAGATTACCCCAAATATGCCAGATACCTTAGTTGTTAGCGCCCAATTTTGCCCATTACGCGATGAGGGATTTGAGTATGTAAAACGCCTTAAACAGGCTGGAATCTATGCAGAAAATCTCCATTTTGATAACATGATTCACGCTTTTTTGAACATGGAGATTCTTGTACCTGATGAGTGCAAAAGGGTTTATGAAAAGATTGGTAATTTTTTAAATGGTTAAATTTAAGTATATCAGGAGATAAAATAGTAATGAATATTTTAGTGGTAGGTAGCGGAGGCAGAGAACATGCCCTTGTTTGGAAAATATCTAAAAGTGATTTGGTAAAAAAGATTTACTGTGCACCGGGAAATGCTGGCACAGCAAATCTTGCACAAAATATTGCAATAGATTCTGAAGATATTGAGGCTTTGGCATCATTTGCACTTGATAAGGGGATTCATCTTACTGTTGTTGGACCAGAAGCCCCTCTTGCTGCTGGCATTGTTGATCTTTTTGAATCAAGAGGTTTAAAGGCATTTGGTCCATCAAAAGCAGCAGCTCAATTAGAGGCAAGTAAAACATTTGCAAAAAATATAATGGAAAAATATAACATTCCAACAGCTAAAGGGAGATCATTTACAGATATTAACAGGGCAAAGAGCTATGTAAAGCAGATTGGTGCTCCTCTTGTTGTAAAGGCTGATGGTCTTGCAGCAGGCAAGGGGGTATTTGTCTGTGCAACTGAAGATGAGGCTCTAAAAGCATTAGATGAGATGATGATCAACGCTATTTTTGGCGATGCTGGCTCTCTTGTGGTTGTTGAGGAGTGTCTGGTTGGAGAAGAGGCTTCATTTATCGCCCTAACTGATGGCAAGACTGTGCTTTCCCTTCCAACATCTCAAGATCACAAACGCATCTTTGATAATGATCAAGGTCCAAACACAGGAGGTATGGGGGCATACTCTCCAGCCCCTGTTTTAGATTTTATGCTAAGACGCAGGGCAATGAGTGAGGTTATGGTTCCATTAGTCAATGCAATGGCTTGTGAGGGTGTTCCGTTTAAGGGTGTTCTCTATGCAGGGCTTATGATCCACAAAGATCAGATAAAGGTGCTTGAGTTTAACGTAAGGCTTGGGGATCCTGAAACTCAGCCAATTTTAATGAGGCTTAAAAGTGATCTTGTTCCACTTATGGAGGCTTGCGTTGATGGCACACTTCATAGATTTAAGACAGAGATTGATCCAAGAAGTACAATGTGCGTTGTTATGGCTTCTGGAGGCTATCCTGGGTCATACAAGAAAGGTGCGTCAATCAAAGGTCTTGATAAGGCAGCAGCCCTTTCTGATACTATTGTTTTTCATGCTGGAACTACCATATCTGATTCTGATAAAGAGGTTGTAACCAATGGAGGCAGAGTGCTTGGCGTTACTGCAGTTGGTGATACAATAAAAGATGCAATGGATAGGGCTTATGATGCTTGTGATAAAATCTCATGGGAGGGGAATTTTTACCGTAAAGATATTGGAGCAAGGGCAATTGCAAGGCTCTCTGTGCCTCCGCGAGTTGGGGTAATTATGGGGAGCGACTCTGATCTGCCAATTATGGAGGAGGCTCTTAAGATACTGAAAAAATTTGATATTCCATACGAGGTTACAGTTGCATCTGCCCATCGAACTCCAGCAAGGGCTGAAGAGTTTGCAAAAAGTGCACGTAAAAAAGGTATGGGTGTTATTATTGCTGGTGCTGGACATGCTGCACATCTTGCTGGAGTTTTGGCTGCTCACACAACTCTGCCTGTGCTTGGAGTTCCTATTGATTCATCTGCACTTCAAGGTTTGGACTCTCTTTTATCAACTGTTCAGATGCCCCCTGGCGTGCCTGTTGCAACTGTGGCTATTGGAAAACCAGGTGCTATCAATGCTGGAGTGCTTGCAGCTCAAATACTTGCTGTATCTGACTCTGAGCTTGCAGCAAAACTTGATAAATACAAAAAAGATATGGCTGATACAGTCAACAAAAAGGCTGAATCACTTGGCTGGTAATTTTATGGCTTATGAAAATTGCTCTAATGAGGATATCATTAGAGCCAGCAACATTATAAAAAAGGGCGGGGTGGTTATCTTTCCTGCTAAATCACTTTACGGTATTGCAGTTGATGCTTTTAATCCTGATGCTGTTAGACGTGTATTTGAGATTAAAAAAAGGGCTGAAACCAACCCCCTTCTTGTGCTGATTGATGATATTAGCCAGATAAAATCTCTAATTAAGCCAGTATCAGCACAAGATATTCTTCCCAAATCAGCAGATATTTTAATCAAAAAATTTTGGCCCGGAAATATTACGCTCATCTTTTACGCTAATCCAAGTTTACCTAAAGAGTTGACAGCTCATACAGAAAAAATTGGCGTAAGGGTGCCGTATCAGCCAATTGCACGGGCATTGGTTAAAGCTGTTGGAAGACCAATTACAGGGACAAGTGCAAATATCTCTGGTCAGATAGGTTGCAAAGAGGTCTCTGAGCTTTCAGATGAAATATTAGGAAAGGTTGATCTTGTGCTTGATGGTGGAAAATTGGCTGAAGGGGTCGGCTCAACAGTTGTTGATGTTACATGCAATCCTGTTAAAATTTTGAGAGAGGGAAATGTTGCAGCCTCTGAAATTTTTAAGGCTTTGTCAGGATTTTATTGACAATAGAGCGAGTTTATCTTAAAAGGGCAAAAATATAAATTTAGCCGGAGTGGTGGAACTGGTAGACGCAGAGGACTCAAAATCCTCCGCCCGCAAGGGTGTGCGAGTTCAAGTCTCGCCTCCGGCACCACTAAAAATCAAGGGCTTACAGTCAAAACACTGTAAGCCCTTTTTATTGGCATTTAAACTTGCATAGTTGTAACCTCTTCCCAACACAACCTATCAAACCCAAGAGATACCACAGCAAAGCTCTTTAATCTGAAATCACTATCTCTATATCGTTTGTTTAATATTTTGCTGTAACCTTTCACCTGCCTAATCGCATCAATCATTGCCTCACCCATTTTTGGAAGATTTTGTAGCTCCTCAACTGACAATCCTCTTGCCTTTTCGCCACTAATTCCAGCATCTGAGAGGCTTACAAATTTAAACTCAATCAAAATATCAAAAAGCTCGAACTTTCGCATATCAGGGCGTATTATCATGGTCAAATCAGCAT
>JADFZO010000015.1 GCA_015232465.1 Desulfamplus sp. | reverse complement strand
TGCAAGATCAATGGCAGACTGCATTCCGGCAATACCACCGCCAAGAACCATGACCGACCCAGCAAGATTATCATTTATAGTTGCATTTTCAGCCATTTAATTCTCCTTACCACATCGTTATCCTATCTGTTGTTGAACAATTATATATGAAATTGTAGGAGGCAGGGATTGCCTCCACCAAATTATAATTTTAGAGGTTAGTTTGAAAGATTTGACAACTTTCTAAAAGTTGTCAAATCTATACATAAAACTAACCATTAAGACCTTCCATCACACCCAGAATTTCAGGCAGTTTATGCTCCCAACCAAGTGTTGAGACATTGACACCGCTATACCCTTCTGTCTTTACCGATTGAATCAGTTCTCTTGCCATCTTTGTGCACTCTCTTATCTTGTCAGATGCATTCACAACTCTGTCAACAACTGTTGAAGGCATGTTCACTTGATTGACATTTCTTGCCATGTATCTTGCCATACCAAGAGATTTTAAGAGAAGAACAGTGGGAAAAATCTTAACATTGCTCTTTTGGGCAGTTTTCAAAAAGGGCTGGGTCATTGAAAATTCAAATATTGGCTGAGTTACAAAAAAATTGACTCCAGCATCAATCATCTTTTTCATCTTATCAAGCTCATTTTCACGATCCGCACCTCTAAGGCATGTGTTGAGTGTTGAGCCTTTTAAAAAATTTGGAGAGCCTGAAAGTTCAACGCCAGCCATATCACGCCCACCTTCCATACCTTGCAGCCCTTTTAAAAACTCATCAAGAGTTATATCATAAACCGCTTTTGCAGTGTGGTGATCTCCAAAACTTGGGTCTTCACCAGTTACTGCCATAAGTGTATTGATTCCGCAGGCAGCAGCAGCTAAAACATCTCCTTGAAGTGCAAGCCTATTTCTATCTCTGCAACTTATCTGAATTACAGTATCAAGCCCTTTTTTTTGCAACACAAGGGCAGCACCAAGAGAACTCATACGCATCACAGCATTGCCCATTTCAGGGACAAGAAAAGCATCTGCAACCCCCTTGACATTAACTGCATTTTTCACCATTGATGAAACATCTGTCCCCTTAGGTGGCTCAATCTGCACAAGGCAGGCAAATTCACCAGCTTCAAACTTTGTTCTAAACTGCATAGATGCACCTCCGAAAAAGCGGTTTGATTAATAGAATTTAAAATGGTTAGCAAAAAAAGAACTTATGAAAAAAACAAACAGAAATTTATGAAAAACTTTAAGAAGGCTTTTTTGAAAAAAAATTGACGAAATGAGCATACGCTTGAAATTGACGAATGGATAAAAAATTACAATAACTTAAAATAAAGTTTACAATAACTAATTGAATATTGATATAGTTGTCAAGGGATAATTAGATGTTGAAGCTGGTTTAGTTCAAATCAGTTCAATAATAAAGTTAAATAGAACCCTGTTACCTGTTTTATCAGCAGTGGCACTGCTTATGGTTACGCTTTTGAATCTATCATATTTTTCGATCATGGTCTTGATTTTATCAACTGAGTTAAAGTTATCAGTAGTGCCAGCTAAAACCACCCTACCCTCACTCATCAAAAATCTGGTTACTTCAACATCAACATCATCTGAGACTCTGCTTGATAGCTCATACAAAATCTCAATCGCCTTTATGTTTTGATTTGGCAACCTTCCAATCTTATCTGATCCAAATGCAATTTGGCTCTTAGCTTCCCTTAACTTTACCTGCATCTGCATTAAAGGCTCAACCACATTTTTTACATCTGGGAAGGTTTTTGTAAATGTGGCAGCAATTTCGTTATCAATAGCTCTAATCTCTTTTTTAAGCTCAAAAACCTCATGCTCAATGTTTATAAATAGTGCAATCGCTGTTATTGCTGCAAATATTAAAAAAGTTATAATATCAATTTTAAACTTATTAAAAAATGAGCTATTTGCATACTCTTGCTGGCAAAAGTTGATCATTTTGTTTTGTTTAGTAGAGTGGGCGGCAACTGTGATAGCATTAAACCATTTAGGAGTAGTTTGGAGCGGATCAGGCAAATCATCAGGCAACTGGTCAGATAGATAGTCAGATAGATCAAATATGTCCCGATTAGCCCGATTAGATAGATCAATTAACTCACCAATATTTATCTCATCATCAAGATTAACAATATTGATCTTATGATTCTCAATATCATATTGCTGAGACAATCCAACTAAAGTGTGATGCACCGTGTTTTGAATAAACTTGGCATCTTTTGTCCCTAAAAAAGATCGAACAGCTAAAACATCTTCTTTAAATATAAATGAGATAACAGTGCTATATTTTGTTTTCTCAACTAAAACTGTAATTGCACTGCTATTTTTATCCCTCTTTTTACTGTTGATAATATAATTTGATGAGATAATACCTTGTGCTGTTATAAGCTCTGGCTCTAATCCATGTTTTTTTAATACAGAAGAGCAAAGAGCTATAATATCAGTTGGAACAGATGCAGTAAAAATACTATTTAAAGAGCTAACTTGTATAAAATCAGAGATATAGCTTACGTTACTGACTGGCAGGTGGGAGTTTAGCTCGTAATTTAAAATCTGTCTGATTTTACTCTCTGAGTTGAATGGAATTGTAAGCGATCTAAAAGAGATTAAAGAGGCAGGCAAGCAGATTGCAGCATTTTTACACCCCTTTAGATTAAGTTTTGATAAGAGCTTCTCAAACTTATCAGCAAACTCTTTAGTATCAAATCTATTTAACAGAGTTATACCTAAATCTAAAATTGTGCAAGATTTCAACCCCCTTTTTATGACAACTGCACTTAAACTATCTAAAGAGATTTCAACCCCTAATATTTTTTCACCCATAATTTTATGTTATCTATTTTTGTCTTATTTGAATAATCTTACAGCCCCATCTACCTGTTTTGGCATCTTTCTCTCTTTTTATAAATGCTATTAAAGAGCCATCAACACCATTGAATTGAGCAGTAGCATCAACCCTAAATAGATCGCTTGAGTAGCGTACTATTTGCTCAAATGTTTGAGTATCTTTTGGGGAGAGCGATATAACCTTTTTATACCAGCCTTTATCAAGAGAATTTACAAACACTTGACCATCTTGAGATTTATCTAATCTAAAACTTGCAAGCTCAGATGCCTGATCCTCCATGCCAATTGGCAACATTGCTGCAAGGGTTGCAACATCTGCTGTATTGATATTAATTCTGCCAGAATAGGTAAACTTTTTTCCCTCTTTTTTGATTGAATCTATCCCATAAACTGTGAAGATTGTTGAGGGATCGAGTTGTAGATAGGACTCTTTTGTTGAAATATCGGTCAATTTAGCAGGTATTGATGTTATACTTTCAGAAATCCCCTTTATCATAAAAAGCTCCTCAACACTGTTTAAAGGGGCATTACTGCAAACAACTGGAGGATCAAGAGATTGATAATAGTCAGATTCAGCACCAGATAGACCGCTTATGGCATCATCATCACCAAAGTCAAGCCAATCTTTAAGCGAATTTATTATCTCTGCTGGCTCACGAATATCAAGAGATTTATCGCTTAAAATAACAAGATTTAAAAATCTCTCCCACAACGCAACCTGATCGTTATTAACATCAGCCCCGGGAAACTCTGCTAAAAGAGCGTTTATCTGAATCTTTCCAAGCTCATCGCTAATTTGAAGATCAAGGTGTGCCATGCTCCTATCAAATCCTAAAAGCTCAACTGCAGATGCCATAATATCAGAATCAGCCCACATCTCCTGAATAGAGTCAAGATCATTTTGCTCTGCATCACGCACTAAAATAAACATAGCAAGCTCAATTCCAGATTTTGCTACCTCTTGAGCCTGCAATCTATCTGCTACTCTTTTTTGTCCATCTGCCAAATTGCTAACATAGCCAGAAAGCTCAATTGCAGCCACCATCAAGACCAAAATAAAGGCAAGTGTAACTAAAAGGGCGATTCCTCTATTGTTTAAGATGTGATCTACTCTGCCCATTTACCCATAAATTCAATAAGTTGATTGTCATCTAACAGTTTTTTCATAACATCGTTTAGCATCTCATTGATTAGCTTCTCATTTTGGGCAGCAGTTGTTACTACAACATTTTTCTTTTCGTTATTAACAGTATAGAGATTTTCATAAAATCTTTTAGTCAAACTTGAGCTATTATTGATATTTACATAAGCTCTAAGTGTTGCTTTAGTATGAACTGCCCCTGTCCATTGGCTTGTTGATGTGTAGTAGCGAAACTCTTGAATATCAATTGTTAATGTTGGTAAATCATCAGATTTAGCAGCTAAAGGGTTAAACCCCTTTTTCATCAACCCTTTTATTGATTCATAGAGAACCAATTTTTCAAGACTCTGACTTAACGTGATCTCTCCTCCGTTTGATACGGTTGATGAGCTTCTGTATCCAATGACGTTGTTTGGTCTCTTGTCAATGACCTTTACAGTGATAATCTTACCCTTTCCCTGATTGCTCTCTATTACAGGAATATCTGGCACTATCTTTACAGTTTGAGACTTATCAGCACAGGAGGCAATAACAACTAAACAGCATAAAATCACTGCTAAATTTTTTAGTATTGAGATAACTGATATTGATTTCATTTTAAGTGTTTCTCCTTTTTAATAACTTGAATAAGTTTATAAATTTAGACCTGAAAAATAAAATTTAACATCTTTATAATACTTTTTTTAAAAAATGCCAATGTGTTAGCTCAACATAGCAAAAATACTATACCACAAACATCGCATGGTTAGAGGTGAAAAATGGGGGATCACGCTTTAAAATTTTGCTGATTGCGGGAGCTCTTTTAAATTGTCTATCAAGAAAGAGCCTAACTTTTTTTCTATCCCACCCCTTAGGATGTTTAAAGCTCAAATATAACGAAAGATCACCCTCAGAAAATAGCTCAGTCTCAAGATTGGCTGCATCTTCACTAAATCGAGGCAGGTTAAATATCGCAAGGTTTAAGAACGAGATATAGTCGCTATGTGTAGTAACATAATCAAGTGTTTTGTTAGCAGCAGCCTCATCTTCAAACGCTGTTCCAAAAAGAAGATAGACATAAGTGCCAATACCAGCATCTTTAAGGTTCTTCAAAATTTGAGATGCAAAATCTAAATCTGTTCCTTTCTCCATCTTATCCAGCACTGATTGATCCCCTGATTCAAGTCCAAGTTTGAGCAACCTACAACCTGATCGGTATAGAGCTTTGCAAAAATCTTGACTTTTAAGCTCTTGATTGAACCTAACAAAACCGTACCAATTTTTTGAAAAGATATTTTGAGTAGCAAAAGAGTTTAAAAACCCTGGGGAGATGGCATCATCAAGAAAATGGATATAATCAACATTATAGCGATCTACAAGATAGTTTAGATTGCTCAATAGCCTACTGCTACTCTCTGCCCTGTAAAGAGTCCCTTCCGCCCTTTCTGGACAGAATCTGCACCTTCTCCAGTAGCACCCTGTTGCAGTTCTAAATGGAAGGATTGAGCCTGGGGATATGTAATTTGTCCATTGGCAAAAATCAAAATCTGGCTTGTGTCTCTGAATTTCTATTTTATTATCAGCTTCAAAGTTTGATGGGGCTAAAAGCTCAATAAGTCTCTCTTCGCCTTTTCCTTTTACCATCAAGTCAATCAGCCCTTTAAACGGCTCGCTCCATGTGGGCATACTTAGCCATGATGTTATAAGACCGCCTCCCATTATAATTTTTTTGTTAGAAAATCTATCTCGTATCCAGCCTGCAAGGGCAAAAGCTATTAGTGCTTGACTAAGATAACATACAGATATTCCAATATAATCAGATGAATGGGCATCTATTTTTGGGGACAGATCAGTTTCAAAAAATTGATAAAATGGGTTTTCTTGATATTTGCTTGCAGATATGAGCAAATCTTGACTTTTTAGAGGCGTCAAATTTGAATCTGTATAATCTGAAAGGGTTACTGTAAAGCGGCTGTTCGGGGCTATGGTTATTGCCCTATTTAAATCTATCACCTTTTGGCGGTATTGATCGATATTTTTATAGACTCTAATATTTTTAAGAGCAGCTATGTTGTTATCAAGATTTTTAATAGCACGCCTGTTCCAGCTAATGCCATCAAGATTTAAAGAGTTTAAAGATTTTTTAGAAAGCCAGAGCATACCATCTAAATTTGCATCAATAACCTTGCAAGGTATGTTGTGCTCTTTTAATGCTCCTGCCAAAATTGCAACACCTGGCGGAGGCTCTGATATTTTTGCAACTGGAGGGTAGATCAAAACCATAAATAGTCACTCATAAATTGTTACTCTGTTTAAATTTTTGTTTCTATCAATAGAAACAAAGCCTTGACAAAATAAGTCAAAAAAGGCTACATTCATAATAATTTTAAAATAGAACAATTTACTTTAAACAATAAAAAGAGTCGGATAAAGATAAAAATATGATTTTAAGACAATATCCATCTAAAAAAGAGTTTAGCCAGCTTGCCCTTGACTACAATGTAATACCAGTATGTGCTGAAATCCTTGCAGACACTGAAACTCCAGTCTCAATTTTAGAAAAATGCCATTACTCTAATGATAAGGCACTATTTTTGTTAGAGAGCGTAGAGGGGGCAGAGCACTGGGCACGATACAGCTTTATGGGGCTATCTGCAAAGAGCCATGTAAAGGTATTTGCTGATCACATATCTGTTGATGATAAAAATATCAAACATCACGGAGAACCTCTTAATGTGCTAAAAGAGATCGCATCAAAATACAAACCAGCAGATATAAAAGAGCTGCCAAGATTTTGGAGCGGGCTAACTGGTTACATGACATATGAGATGGTATCATTTTTTGAAGATATACCATCAATGTTGCCAGAAGATAGACCTTACGCACACTTTATAATTCCTGAAGCTATGGTCATCTTTGATAACATGAACCACACGTTAACCTGTATGAGCATCTGTTATCTTGATAAAGATGATATTAATCAAGATAAGATTGATCAATACTATGAAAAATCTTCCAACCATCTTAAAGAGCTAATTGAGCTAATCAACACCCCAACTCCAAAGCGATCCTACAATCAAGTTTCTGCCGAATCAGATAGTGATAAATCAACATTTTTACTCACTCCAGAGACAGATCGCGAAACATACATAGAGGGAGTCAAAAAGATAAAAGAGCACATTGTTGCAGGCGACATTATTCAGGCTGTCTATTCACAGCCATTTTCATCAAATTTAGCAGTTGATCCCTTGATGCTATATAGGGCACAGAGGTATATAAACCCATCGCCATATATGTTTTTTATGAATTTAGGAGATATTGCAATTGCAGGCTCATCTCCAGAGACAATGGTGCGATTAGAAAATAGAACAGCAACGCTTAGACCAATTGCAGGCACAAGGGCACGAGGCAAAAATGAGCAAGAGGATAGAGCACTGGCAGACGAGCTTTTAAATGATGAAAAGGAGCGAGCAGAACATCTGATGCTTGTTGATCTTGGAAGAAATGATCTTGGAAGAGTTGCTGAGGTTGGAACAGTGCAAGTTACAGATTTAATGTTTGTGGAGCGTTACTCTCATGTTATGCACCTTGTCTCCAACATCACCTGCGAGGTCAAAAAAGAGTTTGATGCTTGGGACCTTTTAAAGGCAACATTTCCAGCTGGAACACTCTCAGGAGCACCAAAGATTAGAGCAATGGAGATAATTGCAGATATGGAGAAAAAAGCTCGCGGAATCTATGGAGGAGCGGCAGGGTATATCTCATTTTCAGGAAATATGGATTTAGCAATAACAATAAGAACAGCAACTATAAAAAGAGATTTAACTGATGCCAAAGGGGATAAAGGGCAATTTTATGGAAAGATGAGGGTTCAAGCTGGTGCTGGAATTGTTTTTGATTCTGACCCTGAAAAGGAGCATCAAGAGTGCGTAAATAAAGCCAAAAGCGTTGAGAGGGCATTTAGACTTGCCATGTTAAATAGCCAGCAATCAAAAGAGGCGTTAAAAGATGGTAAGGGAGATATAAAATCATGCTGATAACTGTAATTGATAATTATGACTCATTTACCTTTAATCTTGTCCACTACATTATGCAATCTGGTGCAGAGGTTGATGTCTTTAGAAACAACAAAATAACAGTTGATGAGATTCAAGCCTTAAATCCTGACGCCATTGTTATCTCCCCAGGTCCTGGACGACCAGAAGATGCTGGTGTGTCAATTGATGTTATAAAGCACTTTTCTGGCAAAACGCCAATACTTGGTGTCTGTCTTGGGCATCAGGCAATTGGATACACATTTGGAGCAAAGATTGTTCAGGCAAAAAAAATCATGCACGGAAAGACATCAATGGTTACAGGTGATGAAAAATTTATATTTAGCGGGATAAATAAACCATTTACTGCAATGAGATACCACTCACTTGCAATTTCAGAGGCAACGCTGCCAGACTCTCTTGTTATTACTGCAAAGTCTGATGATGGTGAGATTATGGGGGTTCGCCATGTTGATCACCCCACTTATGGTGTGCAGTTTCACCCTGAATCTATTATGACTGTGGTTGGAAAGAGGCTTATCAGAAATTTTGTTAATTTATCAACAAATAACAAATAGCTGTAATAGTTTAAAAATTAAAAAAAAGGGTGCAGCGAGCTGCACCCTTACCAAACAAAATAAATTTATGACCCAGAGCTGTATTATTTGGTTTAACTTAAACAAAAATGAAATCAGCGACCCTTCTCCTCTCTATCCATATCTCTTTGAATATCTTTTCGCTTTATTGAGTCTCTTTTGTCGTAAAGTTTTTTACCTTTAGCAAGTCCAATCTGAACTTTAATTTTTCCATTTTTAAAATAGACCTTTAAAGGCACAATTGAAAATCCTCGCTCTGAAACCTTACCAATCATCTTTTTTATCTCTTTATTGTGAAGAAGCAACTTTCTGCTTCTAAGCGGGTCATGGTTATCGTAGTAAGCGTTTTGGTATGGTGAGATGTGCATCTGCCTTAAAAAGACCTCTCCATTTTTTATATCTGCATAAGAGTCTTTAAGATTTACCCTACCTTGACGTATTGATTTAACCTCAGTTCCAACAAGCACAATACCAGCCTCAATCTCACCAGATATGTCATAATCGTGTCTTGCCTTTTTATTGGTTGCTACAATCTTTATGTGATCTGACTCCATTACGATCTTCTCCTTTTAACTTCAAATACCATTTAATCAGAGAGCACTTTTCCATACTGCTCATTCACAAGCGTTACAATCTCTGATACCTGCCCCATCTGAATAACTCTGTTGACAAACTCCTTAGTCTCGTTGGTATCAAGCCTTGTTACCATCTCACGAATAACAGGAATAGCCATCGGGTTCATAGATAGTTCAGTCAACCCAAGACCCATAAGCACAGGTAGATTAAATGGCTCTCCTGCCATCTCTCCGCACATTGCAACACCAATGTTTTTTGAGTGTGCAGCATCAACAACCATCTTAATCATTCTTATAACTGCTGGGTTCATTGGGTTATAAAGATGTGCAACTTGACGGTTACGCCTATCAATTGCCATAGAGTATTGAATAAGATCATTTGTTCCAATGCTGAAAAAATCAACATGATTTGCAAGCTCTTCAGCAATGATTACAGCAGAGGGAACCTCAATCATTATTCCAAGCGGAATATCCCCATTAAAGAGCTTTTGCTCCTCTTTTAGCTCATCAATGGCAAGTTTTATTATCTGTTTTACCGAGATAATCTCCTCAACGCATGAGATCATAGGAATTAAAAGTTTTATGTTGCCAAATGCAGCAGCTCTAAAGATCGCTTTAATTTGCGTTATAAAAATCTCAGGTCTTTTAAGGCAGAATCGAATAGCACGAAGTCCAAGGGCTGGATTCTCCTCATCTATGTTGGCTGCCATGTATGGAAGAACTTTATCTCCATGAATATCAAGAGTTCTGAAGGTAACTGACATTGGAGCTAAAAGCTCTACAACCTCCTTATATTTTTCAAAAAGCTCCTCTTCTGATGGAAAGCGTTTAAGATCAATATATAAAAATTCAGTTCTAAAGAGTCCAATCCCCTTTGCACCATTATCCCTTACAGATACAACCTCCTCAACAAGCTCAATATTTGCCATGAGCTCAAATGTTGTGCCATCTAATGTTGTGGCTGGCAGATGGCTCTCTCTTGCACGTATAGCCCGTTGAATCTCATACAGTGAGCCTCTCTCCTCGTATGCAAAAAGGGTATCCTCCTCTGGATTTACAATCAAAAGACCAGATAAACCATCAACAATAACAATATCATCGTTCTCAACTTTATGGGTAGCATTTCCAAGACCCATAACAGCTGGAATACCAAGTGCTTTGGCAATAATCCCTGTGTGAGAGTCTCTTCCTCCGAGATCTGTAACAAAACCCTTAATCAACTCAAGCTGAATCTGGCTTGTATCTGCTGGAGAGAGATCATGGGCAACAAGAATGACCCTTTTATTAATATCTGATATTTTAATATCTTGCGCCCCAATAAGGTTACGCATGACCTGTTCAGATACCTGAACAATATCAGTTACCCTTGATTTAAGATAAGGATCGCTCACCTTCATAAACATCAGCTTTACCTGACGCACAACCTTTTTTAATGCCCACTCTGCATTTATTTTATCGGTTTTTATAGTATCAATAGTCTTTTGATAGAGCATTTTATCTTTAAACAGAGCCAAGTGAGCCTCAAGAATATCAAGCTGATCGCTCAAATAGCTGTTTAATGAATCAATAATATAAGCATGCTCATCACTTGCCCGTTTTACAGCATTCTTAAAACGGTTGATTTCAAAAGGTATCTCTGCCTCTAATATAGGATAGCGTTTAATTAAATTGACACCCTCACGGTCAACTATATATGCTTTCCCAATACATATACCAGGAGATGCACCAATCCCCTTTATAATAATCTCTTTTTTATTTAATATATCAGAAGAGCCATTACAGTTTGACTTTATAACAGTATGCCCTTTTTGAATCTGCTCTTTTCGAGATTTACCCATCGGTATTTTCCCCAAACCCTGATTTAAAAAAGTCTGCTAAGACCCCCAACAAATGCCCATCTTCTTCTGACTCAATCTCTAAAATAAGAGTCTTACCACTTTTTGCGTTAATTGTCAGAATATCAATGACACTTGAAGCGTCAGCTCGGTTATCGCCATCAACTATCCATACAGACCCTTCAGCATTGCGGGTAATTTTTGCAATAATTGCAGCTGGTCTTGCATGGAGACCAAATGAACTTTTAATTGTAACTTCACAGATTTTAGTATTCAATTTTTTTCAACTTATATATAAATATGTCAACCTATTTTTTTAGTTGAATACAATAGCCTTTATTGTGTAAAATGTCAATGGATTGTAGGAGGATACAAGATGGGCAGGTAAGTGATTTATGGCTCAAGAGTTGATATATAATTTGAGATTACCTTTTTAGAGGCTTCAGAAATCTCGTTAAATTGGATACCATATAGAGCTGTAAACTGCTTTTTCTTTACGCTTTTGATAACACCAACAAATGTGTGAGACTCTGTATCTCCTATAAAAGTTGAGCTTACAGTTACATTATCATCTGATTTTGCAATATAACTCTTCTCTGTTGGCTGATATATAACCTCCATACGGCAGCTATTTGGAGTAATATCGCTGATTATAGCATCTTTGACCAACCCCTTAAAGCTCAGAGTTGCAGTTAGCCTACATCTTGCCTTGGTAGATTCTCTAATAACCTTTATTGTAACCTCTTTAGGATAATCAAGCACAACAGCTCTAATAGGTTTTGTAAGGTTCTCAATTATAGGCGATGAGAAGCTAAATAGCTTGCCATCAAAAAGAGACTCCATATAAATCATGTTACCAACAAAAAGTTTTGGTTTTACTGTTGTGTATGGTGCAGGGTGGCTAATAATCAGATATTGGTATCTGGCAGCCCCTACAAAACTTGCTGTAATTGGTATTGCAATCCCATCAATCTTTACAGATAGAGTTGTGCCGCAACCAATATTTATATCAACATCTCTATCTGAATAGACATGAGGCACACTACTAACAGGCTGGGCAACATTTTCTTGTGATAGAGCACTATTTGAAGCGACTTCTCCCCCCTCTTTATCTGAAATAGAAGATGGCTCAGAGATTGGTGCGTATATGTTATTTTTTGCACTCTTTAAAAGGGATATGCGATCTTGAAAGCTCTTGTATCTCTCTTTATGCTCCCTCTCTTCAGGCTTAAAAGATTTAACCTTTTCAACGTAATCCTCTTTTGAAATCACCCCAGCCTCAAGCAGCTTTGCCTCCTGCTGAACCTGTTTTTTTATCTCAGTAAATTTTTCTGCTGCATCTTTTTTCTCCTCAATAAAAGATTCAATCCGTCTATCAATCTCATCTAATAACCTTTTTAGACCAGACTTATGCTTATCTATAAAAGTTTTGTATTGCTCATTTAACGAGGCAAATCGATCCTCTGCAATGTGCTCTTTTGTCTCTATTAGTTTATCAAGTTTTGATTGAACAGACTCAACAGCCGTAAATGTGTCGCAATAACGCTTTGCAATCTCATTATCTGCCATCTGACGGATTGGATTTTGCTGCTCCTGATCAGATAAAGCATCAGAATCTGCATCTTTTGGCGAATTGTCTACACCTTTTAATTTAAATATGTTTGCAATAGGTTTAAAAAGAGCCTTCATTTTTTACGATACACCTCTTATGATTTTAGCTGTGAGCATGAAAATATCTTTAATTTATCTGGCATGTTAGATAGTTGAAGCTCCCTTTGGACTCTGTTTTGAAGATCAAAATATGTCTTTAGCCCAACAGCGTCAGTAAAAAGATGGCAGAACATCTCTCCCCAACTGTTTCGGTAGATAACGCTCCACTCAGTTATCATTTTTGAATCTTTTTGGGCAGTTAGATTGATTGATATAAACATTGAGGTAATTATGCTCTTTGAGCAGAGTTCATCGTTGGTGATCTCTTGCTTCACCTCTTTAGCAAAAAAGCCATACATTGACTCAAAGAGCATCTTAATATCGTTAGAGCGAACAAAGGTTGGATTTGGATCAAGTTTTATATGGTTATCAAGCTCATAAATCTGATTGTGTATCAGCCACGCCCCAAGCTCCTCAATAGAGGCAGCCCTTTTTAGCATCTCATTTTTTTCAACCCCAATCTTTTTGTCTTTCCATTTGTGCATCAATAGCCACTTTAAATTGCTCTTTCCATCATCGCTGTATCCTAAGCTAAGCCCCTTAGAGAGTCCACTCTTTGATACAAGCAGCAGGGTCTCAACCTTCTGTTTTTGATCCATGCTAAACTGAACAACCATCTTGCGTCCTAAGATAGTTCTATCTCTTGGGGTTAAAAGAGAGCCGTGCTCATAAGATGAGTCAACTGATGTCCAAATCCTTCTGCACTGCTTGTAGGTCTGAACCATATATTGCCTTATCTTAACGCTCTCGCTGGCTATCTTCTCATAAGACCAATGCTTAACATCACCAGCATCAAAGACCTCTTGGCTTGTCCACCCCCACTCCTGCATACATTTTTTTATTAAAATCGCATTTATCCCAAATGCACTCTTTTGTAGCTCTTTTTCATCAGAGATACCAACCTTAGAAAAGAAGCAAGATTGGACAAACTTTGCAAAGGGGTGTCTATCATCAATCTTTTTATAGTAATCAATAAGGCTGTTAAGCAAAAGATAGTATGGGTCAGATTTGGTTAGATCAAAGGCTAAACCTGGGTTCATCCACTCATTTTTAAACTCATTGCACAAAAGAGTTCTATTTTTCTTTTTCTCATAAATATACTTCTCAAGAAGCCCCATCTTTAAAACAGATTTAAATGGGCTTTTAAGATACTTAAACATCTGCCAGACTGAAGCACCAAAATACTCTCCAGTTGGAATATCGTGAATATCTCCAAAATCTATAAACCGCCCCTTTGTAGGAGATGGGCAGACACGAATAAACATATCATAATAGTAGTTTTTACTAACATTTACTGGAAGAGTTCCCCAAAATGGTAGCTTTCCAGCTACATAGATCATTGTTCTGTAAAACTCCTCTTTAAGGAGCCTACCTTGAGCAGAGCCTGAACTTTCGCTATCTGAACCTCCAAAATCTGATCTTTTTGCCTTTTCAATATCAACAATAAAAAAGTGAATCTCTGTCTTAAACTCATCTTTAGCCCACCTTTCAATTACATCAAGTTTTTTACGAAACATTAAGAGCTTATCGTGATCAAATAGCTCTTCACGGATACAGACCCAGTAGTCAATATCAGAGCCAGAAGTGTGTGCTATTGAGCCAATGCTGCCCATAGTAAAAAGAGCCTCTATGTAACAAAATGGTCTCTCAATAAAGACCATACCATCTTTATTGAGGTACCTTTTTTCAAAATATTTTTTGCAAATTCTCTGAGTCTCTCCATTTGGCAAATAGCCAGCAATTCCGTTAGGAAAATCGCCATCTTGGATTGTTGCTGGTTTACCATCTGATCTAAATAGACCTTCAACTTCAATAACTTTTGCAAGTGCAGCACTTCTATTTGATGGGGTGTAAAGATCAATATTTTCATGCAACAATAGAGGAACAAGCTCAAAAAGATCAGCCTGCTCTGCTTGAAACAGATCAAACGCTGCTAAAATTGCATACCTATTTTTAATCAAAAACATGCTCTTTCCATGCTGGATAAGCTCTGTAAAAAGAAGCATTCGTATCTCATTCATTAAAGAGCTATCTTGAGATATTACATCCATCTCATCGCCAATATCTCTGTAAGATAACTCAATGATTCTTGAAAATAGATCAGAATCCTCGATTGCTGCCCTTGAAAGTGTGTGCATTGAAAAACGGCAAAATTTACCAGTAGCTCCTGAAAAGTCTGTCTTTTCAAGTTTACTATCTGAAAAGGTAACCATAGTTATCTGTGAACCAACAAAATTTGCATCAGAGAGATCTGTCTCTGAAAATGCAGTTTTAACAATTTTAGACCCAACAAATATAGCCTCAGCCATATCAGCAGATTTAAAGCTACTGTTTAAAAATGATGCCCCTGTAAAATTACAGCCGCAAAACTTAGCACCATCAGAGACAACATCAATAAAAACAGCATGTTCAAATGATATGTTCACAAATGTAGTGCCATTCATCTTAACATTATAAAAAAATGTCTTGTTAAATGAGCACTTTTCAAATTTTGATAGTGATAGATCAACATCGCGTATTATAGAGCCAGTAAATATTGCTGGTGATAAAAAAGTTGATGAGGATAGATCAACATCCTCAATCAGATCGCCTGTAAAATCAACTACATCAACTGATGCTGGAGACTTTAAACGGGCTATTTTTTTCTCTAAGGTTGCTGTAAAAAGATTTTTAAAAAAACCAGATTTCTCCTTTTTTATCTCTACTGGTTTTGCATCTAATATTAGCTGATCAAATTGACGCTTTAACTCATTTTTCTCCTCTGAAATCAAGCTATTTATCTTTGAGATAAGTTTAGATAAAGCTGCTTTAATTTTAGGATCAGGGCTATCTATGTAGCTCTCACATATTTTTAAGACCCTCTCTGGTCTTTTTCTGATAACACCACAAATAAGAGCATGTTCAATTTGGCTATTTTTAAAAAGTGTACCAGTTGGCTCTTCAGCCATATCTTGAAGAAAGCAGAAGGCTAATCGCGAAAAAGATGTAAGCTCATCTAATATAAGAGGCATAAGATCAGGCAGTTCGCTTTTTATACTAAATATTAACCTATCTAAAGATGCCCCTTTAACATCAATTTGACGCGATATAACAGCAGCTTTAAATATCTCCATTGATTCAGAAAGGTTAAATTTTATATCTCCAGATGGCTGTTTACAGATAGTATCCATAATTGTATCTGTTAAGACTGAGTATGTTCCAACATAAGAGCGTTCAATAACCTTAAAAGCCACCTTTTTAACAAGATTTGATCTATCATTTTTTATTACACTTAAAAGTTTAGATGGGTTAATAGCAGGCATAAGCATTGCCAATGCTTTTAGGGCATCTGCCCTTTCACTGTCTGACTCTTCTTGGTTATCAAAATACTTTGCAATTATGGTATCTGGATCACCAAGATTATTAGGATTGTAGCAGTTTCTAAGAGATGGTTTTATGTTCTCAAGAAAAATATCAGCAGCAATATCCATATCAAATAGATAAGCATAAAACTTTATAACTGCCCGTTGCCCTTTGATCTCCCTAAGAATTTTGACAAATGGCTCTGCATACTCTCTTCTAATAGAGGGGGCAGATGCAAGGTATTGATTTGTTAATATAAGGCGGCATGGTTCATTAAGGGAGTTTAAAATAGTGGTGATGAGCTGCATTGAAAACATCTTACTTTGGCAAAGTTTCCAAGCATAAAAGGCTCCTCTTCCTTGCGATTCAAGCAGAATCTGCAGATATAGTTTAAGATCAGCCTCTGCAATGTTTTTGTGAATAGCTCTATAAACATGAACCGACAGTAGTGCTGAGGCAAAAAGCCCATTTTTTTTATCATCTGATTGAAGGCTATGCTTTATCCTCTCCTGCAACTTTTGAAGAACCTGTTTTGCTCTGTTTCTTACAGATAGATGAAACGAGCTAAGACCCATCATTACAGCTTTTATGGCATCAGTAACAGGCATATCAAGGGCGTTTGAGAGCCACTCAACCTGCTGATTAACATCAGCACGACTCCAATCTCTTTCAAATGTACCAGAATCCATCTTGCGATCACTTTAATTATCAAGTTTTTAAGTGGTAATTAAGTTACAAGCGTGTAGCTCTCTTAAATTGGCATCACGATATATCAATTAATTCACTTGACGCAACAATAAAAATATTATTTCATGCACCAAAATAACTATATTAAAAAGATTATGGAAAAATAGATGATTTTATCTAAATCTTTTTAAATTAAAATTTAAATAATTACTTAGGAGAATAAAAAAAATGGGTCAGAACTACTTTAACTCTCTACCCTTTAGAAGAGAGCTTGAAGAGCTTGGCAAGTGCCGTTTTATGGATCCATCTGAATTTGATGGTGTTGAGGCTCTAATTGGTAAAAAAATTGTGATTGTAGGTTGTGGTGCTCAAGGGCTTAATCAGGGGCTAAACTTAAGAGATAGCGGGCTTGATATATCATACGCATTAAGGGACTCTGCAATTGAGGAGAAGCGTAAATCGTGGAGAAATGCCACAGAGAACAGTTTTCAGGTTGGTGGATATAAAGAGATGATCCCAACTGCTGATCTTGTGATTAACGTAACGCCAGATAAGCAGCACACAGGAGTTGTATCTGCTATCATGCCTTTTATGAAAAAAAACGCATGTTTAGCATACTGTCATGGATTTAACATTGTTGAAGAGGGTATGAAGGTTCGTGATGATTTAACAGTTATCATGGTTGCCCCAAAATCACCCGGAACTGAGGTGCGTGAAGAGTATAAAAGGGGATTTGGCGTGCCAACCCTTATTGCTGTTCATGGTGAAAATGACCCGCATGGTTATGGCTTAGAGATTGCAAAAGCATACTGTGCTGGAACTGGCGGAGATAGGGCTGGCGTGCTTGAGTCATCTTTTATAGCTGAGGTTAAATCTGATCTTATGGGTGAGCAGACAATTTTGTGTGGTATGTTACAGGTTGGCTCACTTCTATCTTACGATAAGATGATAGAAAAGGGGATCGACTCTGGATATGCCTCAAAGCTGATTCAGTATGGCTGGGAGACAATCACAGAGGCTCTAAAGCATGGCGGAATTACAAATATGATGGATAGACTCTCTAACCCTGCTAAGATCATCGCTTTTACAATTGCTGAGGAGATAAAGGTAATTTTAAAGCCTCTGTTTGAAAAGCACATGGACGATATTATGTCTGGGGAATTTTCGCGTACCATGATGGAGGATTGGGATAATGGAGATGCAAACCTCTTAAAATGGCGTGCTGAAACTGCTGAAACCCCATTTGAAAAATCTCTTGGCACTGATGCCTATATTCCTGAGCAGGAGTATTTTGATAATGCAATTTTGATGGTAGCAATGGTCAAAGCTGGGGTTGAGCTTGCATTTGACACTATGGTTGCTGCTGGAATTAAAGAGGAGTCAGCCTATTATGAGTCTTTGCACGAAGTCCCTTTGATTGCAAACACAATTGCAAGAAGAAAGCTCTATGAGATGAATGTTGTTATATCTGATACTGCTGAATATGGCTGCTATCTCTTTACACAAAAGGCTCTGCCTATTTTAAAGGAGTTTATGAAGACAATTGACTCTGATGTTATAGGCAAAGGGCTTGATCTTAAAGATACAAGTGTCGATAATATAGAGCTGATAGAGGTTAATGAGGCTATCCGCTACACTGTTGTTGAGATGGTAGGCAGAGAGCTTCGCTCCTACATGAGTGCTATGAAACCAATTTTGTAATATTTTAAAACAATTAGAATAAATTTTATCTGTTTTTAGCCCTGCAATCTATCTTGTTTTCAGGGCTTTTTTTAAAAATCCTTAGAACTCAATTTTCGAGCAAAAAACGCTACTTATGAAGATGTTATCAGCCCTCTCCCGTCGCGAACAAAATATGGTGTTATCGGCTTTTATAGCAATCCTACTATTTATAATTGCCCATTTTATCTTTTTCCCAGCAGTAGATAGACGAAAATCCCTTGAAAGTCAGCTTAATGCCAAGAAAGAGGCATTAAAAGAGATGTTAGAGCTTTCACAAGATTATGAAGCGATAAAAAGATCAGTTATGGACGAGATAAATTTGACTATGAGGCGAGATAAATCTTTTACCCTATTTTCGTTCATAGATAGGTTGGCACAAGAGAGCAGTGTTAAAGATAATGTTGCCTACATGAAGCCTGCAACAAGAAAGTCAGAGAGCGGGGATACCCAATTTTCAATTGTAAAGGTAAAATTAGATGATGTTGTGATAAAGCAGATCGTTGATTTTATCTATAAAATAGAGAGTTCTGATAACCTTGTCCGCATCTCATCACTATCTATCTCAAAGGCTTCAGACAAAAAAAAGCTAAGTGCAATAGTTGAGACAGAGACCATCATTTTATCAAAAGGTTAAAGCCATGAAATTTAAACATCTTTTTTTATATGCCATTTATGGATTTATGGCTTTTATCGTGTTTTTTATCGTACTTTTTCCAAAGCAAAAGGCAGCAAATATTATATCTGATAGGTTAAATAGCAGATTACAAGGGACGCGGATCGATATTAAGGCTGTTGAACTATTGTTTCCAATTGGCTTAAAAGCTATAAATACATCAGTTATTCTTAATGGTGGCAACAACAAGATAGAGATGGAGTCAATCTTTATATATCCAGAGATTTTATCGCTCTATAAAGATGAAAAAAAGCTTGATATAGATGCTAAAGGTTATGGAGGCAAAATTGATGGAGAGGTTAAATTTGCACTTCAAAAGATTGAAAAATCGGAAAAATACAACACATCTCTTAATTTGAATTTTTCCAACCTTGAGATAAAAAATTTAAAACAGGCTGTGCAAAATATTGATATTCTTGCCTCATTTATTATGAATGGTAGCATCAACTATAAAACAGATGTTCAAAATAGTTTTGGCAGTGGAAACGGAGTTGTTGAGCTTGATCAATGCCGATTAACCTCAGAGAACATAATTTTAAAGCAGATGGGAATTGAGGAGTTAAATTTTACTAAAGTCGATATTGAGTGGAGTAAAGAGCAAAATATTTTGAGTGTGGCTAATTTAAATGCACAGGGCAATGATATTAAAATCAGATTAAACGGCAACATTAACCTTAAAACCACTAAAGAGATGAGCCAGCTTGATTTAAAGGGGGAGTTTGAGCCAAATTCAGCCCGTATAACATCTTTGGTTGCAGGATTAACATCAGGCGGGGGTATAAAATCTTTGGGTAAGCTATTATATGGCTCTAAAAAAAATGGAATCCCATTTAAGATAACTGGAACAATGCAAAATCCTAAAATTTCAATATAAACAACCACGTAGAGAGGAGACGACACACTTAACACTACAGGCTGGCTCGTCTCCTCCATACATTTTTTTAAATCTTTAAAATATGAAATCTATAATTTCAAAAACCCTCTTTATCCAGCTCCTGCATCGCTTTTTTCATTTGGCGAACTGCCTGTCTTAATCTCTCTTCGTTCTCCACAAGTGCAAGCCTTAAAAAACCCTCCCCTTCCTCGCTAAAACCAATACCAGGTGCAACAGCAACATTGGCACGATTCATCATCTCAATTGCAAACTGCATAGAGCCTATTTTGCTGTAAGGCTCAGGAATTTTTACCCACGCAAACATGCCAGCACCAGGAGGGGTAACCTCCCAACCTATCCGCTCAAGCCCGCTGCAAAGGGTGTCTCGCCTTGCCTGATAGAGTGCTACCTGCTCTGGTATTGTGCTATCGCAATCTCTAAGAGCTATGATTCCTGCAATCTGTATGGCTGCAAATATTCCATAGTCAAAGTAGCCTTTTATTTTGCTAAGTCCAGCAATTATTTTAGGATTACCAACGCAATAGCCAATTCGCCAGCCAGCCATGTTATAGGATTTTGAAAAAGAGCCAAACTCAACACCAACATCTTTAGCCCCTGGTGTTTGAAGAAAACTTGGTGCTTTGTAACCATCAAATGTTATCATTGAGTAGGCAAAATCGTGGATTACCATAAAATTAAATCGTTTTGCCAAAGCAACTATCTCTTTAAATAGATTTGCATCGCACAGAGTACCAGTGGGGTTGTGTGGATAGTTGATCATCAACACCTTTGGACCTGGGTGAAATGACTCACAAATATTTACAATTCGATTTAAAAATGACTCTGGCGGTGCAATAGGAACTCTAACAACAGTTGCACCAGCAATAACAGCAGCATAAATATGGATTGGAAATGCAGGGGCTGGCACAAGAACAGAATCACCAGGTCCTAAAAGTGCAAGACACAGATGAGATATTCCCTCTTTTGAGCCGATAGTCAAAAGAGTCTCGCTATCACCATTTAGATCAATATCGTAGTGCCGTTTATAGTAAACCGCTATCTCTTTTTTAAGATTTTTCATACCAGATGAGACTGGATAGCGGTGTGTCTTAGGGTCTCTTGCAACCTCAATAAGCTTTTCAATAACATTGTCAGGTGTGGGATCAACAGGGTTTCCCATACCAAGATCAATAACATCATCGCCGTTACGTCTCTTCTCCATCTTCATACTGTTTATCATGCCAAAGAGGTAGGGGGGCAGTTGATCCATTCTGCTTGCAAAACGGATTATATCATCTTGACTCATAACATCTCCTTAAAAAATATAAATCTTCTCCCTATTTTTCCCACCCACCAAGCAGATGGAGATGAAGATGAAATATCACCTGACCCCCGCCTTTTTCAACATTAAATCCAACCTTATAACCAGACTCATTAACTCCCTGCTCTTTTGCCATCTGTTTTGCAACAAGAAACATATTGCCAACAAGCTCACTATCTTGTTTTTCCATATCATTTATGCTTCTGATGTGGTGTTTTGGTAAAATTAAAAGATGAACAGGTGCATGAGGATTTATATCCTTTATAACAACAAAATTTTCATCTTCGTAAAGAAATTCAGATGGAATTTGACGATTTACTATTTTGCAAAAAAGACAATCTTCAGCCATTTTGTTTTTACTCCTTTTTTAACTTTTAACTTTTAATTTTTTAACTTTTAAGTTGTTTATTAAAGCAGCTCTTTTTTTAAATTAGCTCCATAATCTCAAAGCTGTTTGACATAAGGTCTGCAAGCAGAAGTTTATTTCGTAAAAGTTCTCCTCGATTTAAAAGAAGTTTAACAACCTCTGATGCCTGAATTGATGCTACAAACATGGCACAAAATGAGAGGTTACCCACTCTGGTCTCAATCCCTTTAAGATTTTTTTCATAGTTTTTACCATAAATAAGCTCAAAACCCTTATCTTGGGGAAAAATAGTTGTAACTTGTCCTGATGTGCCTGCAATAGCCCCAGATACTAATGGAATCGAATATTTACGGGCAGCCTCTTGAATCATAAATCTATCATCAATTGAGTCAAGGCAATCAACAACAACATCAACCTCCTCAAATATATCGCCACAATTTTTAGACGTTAAAAACCGTTTAAAACTCCTAACATGGATATTTGAGTTTATCTCTTTTACCCGCTCCAGTGCAGCGTCAGCCTTGTGAACACCAATTAGCTTTTCTGTGCACAAGAGCTGTCTATTAAGGTTACTTGGGGTAAATGTGTCTCCATCAACAAGATAGAGATAACCAATTCCAATTCTGGCAAGCATCTCAACCACATTTCCGCCAAGACCGCCTAAACCAGCAATACAGACTCTTGAATCACCTAAAACCAACTGCTCTTGGCTATCCAATGTGGTAAGATTACGAATATAACACTCTGCTATTTTCATCTTTTGCTATTTCTCCCATCAATATAAACTATTCTTGAAGATGAGGCAGGATAAACAATGAGTTTAAAGCGGTCAAGAAGAATTTATTACTAAAAATAAATCTAATTGTTATGATTTATAGATTCTTACTTTGTAGGTCTAAAATACGCTCATAGACCTCACTACGTGGAAGGTTATATTTTTGCGAGATAGATTTGGCAAGTTTAGATGGTTTAATCTCAGATGATTCAAGGGCAGTTATAATAAGATGGTCAATATCACTGGACTCAATAGAAAAAATCTCATTATTAGTATCTGAATGTGAGCCTACAAAAAGGGCACACTCGCCTTTTATTGATACCCTTGATTTAAGCGACTCAAGGATATATGAGAGCCTGCCCCTTAAATACTCTTCATAATATTTAGTTATCTCCCTTGCAACCATTGCTGGTCTATCCCCCATAACTGATAAAATATCTTCAATTAGAGCGACCAGCCTGTGTGGAGATTCGTAAAAAATTATGGTGGATTTGGTTATCTTTAATGCCTCAAGCTCAGATTTTCGTCTTGCCTGCTTTTTGTTTAAAAACCCTGAAAATATAAATGAGTCAGTGGGAAGAGCTGATACACTTAAGCCAGCAATTGCAGCACAAGCACCAGGAATAGGTATAACTTGAAATCCAGCCTCAACCACACCTTTTACAACTCTATAACCAGGGTCAGAAATAAGAGGCGTGCCAGCATCAGAGACCAGTGCAACATCAAAACCTTGTGAAAGTTTATCTACAATTATATTGATTCGCGACTCTTCGTTGTGCTCATGGCAGGAGATAACAGGGGTGGTGATCTGATAGTAGGAGAGCAGCTTTGATGTGTGTCTTGTATCTTCAGCAGCAATCAAACTCACCTCTTTAAGAGTTCTTATTGCTCTAAATGTCATATCTTCAAGGTTACCAATTGGAGTTGCAACAACATAAAGATATGGCTCTTTTTTTTGATTTTGGGCACTCTTAGTTTGCAACAACAAATCCAGCTTTAACTATAGCCTCTTTTGCAAGGGCAATTTTTGACTCGTCAGATGTTGTAAAAGATGCTTTTTTATCTTTAAGATCAACACTTATATTTGATAGCCCGCCAATTGCCTCTAAAGATTTTTGAACAGTTCCAGAGCAGTGAGAACAGCTCATACCCTCTACATTTAATGTTATTTGCTGTGAACTCAAAATTTTTATCTCTCCCTATAAAACTATTTAAGCCCCTTTGAAAAAAAGGGGCTTTTTGTGTTTAATATATCTTACAATCTATTACAGCCTATTACAGAGTTGCAATGATAATATATTAACCTTCAAGGCTCTTTGCAAAATCATTAACTTTGCATGCAAACTCTTTTGCCATGTTTGAGGCAATTGTGGTAAAGGTGAGTTTATTTTTTCCAAATCCCATCAGCTCAAGCCTCTTTTGAATCTCATTTACACGCCACTTTGCATAGGTGTTACCACGCTCAGCCTTGCAGTTGCCCTCATGGCAGGCAGCAACCATAACTCCGTCAGCACCATCAACAAAAGCCTTCATAATAAACTCAACATCAACTTTACCAGCACAAGGCACTTTGACAATTTTAAATCCTACAGGCATCTCATGCCCAAAGAGCTTTGCAGACTCAAAAGCCTCAAGAGCGGAGTTTTTACAGCAAAACGCAACAATTGTAGGCTCGCTCTTTGCATCTTTTTGAGTTGCCTGAGCTGATACAACAGCATCTTTTATATTAGCCCTTAAAGATTCATCAGTAAACTCACCAAGCTGAATAGCGTCCATAGGACACTCACTTGCACAGATTCCGCACCCTTGACACGCTGCTGGTGAGATTGCTGCTGCTCCATTTTGCCAAAATATGGCACCATGCGGACAAGAGCGATAACAGGTAAGACATATAACGCAGAGATTCTCATCAACCTTTGCCCTATCTGCCACAACTTTTTTTGTTCCATCACCAATCAGCTCTTTTACCCTTAACGCTGCATTTGTGGCATCTAATGAGCTGTTGACAACAAAAATACCATCTCTGTTTGATTTTGCAGGAAATCTATGGACATTGTTGCTTGGTAAAAATCCATCAAGATCAGTGTCAACTCTAAGTTTAGCACAAAGATCAAGGTTTTGTTTGTCAACAACAAGCCCCTCTTCAACAACTATAAAATCTGGGGTAAGCTCAACATCACTTCTGACAACTGGGTCTTTAATTGTGATTTTAAGCAAATCTGTGCCCTGCTGAACTTTTGGGGTCTCTGATGGCTTAAAACATACCACGCCAGCATGTCGCCCCTGTGTAAAGAGCCTCTCCAAACCGTTTGCACCAACCTTAACATTACCAGCATAGATGTAGGCTTTGCACCCCTTCATGTTTTGAACTGCAAGGGCACCCTTTAAAACTCTGCCAGTTAATAGAGGCTCACCCTCTTGAGCAAATCCCATCAAAAAGGCAACATTTGCACCAGCGCCACCCTCTCCACCGTTTTGAATAGCTTTCATCTTTTCCGAATCAGAAGAAATAATCGCCTCAAATTGGCTTAAAGTCATAACCTTATCATTTAGAGTTAAGCCATACTTGGCATTTAGTGGGGAGTATGAATATTGAGGGGCAACAACCACAGCACCAAAGATCGATTCAACCTTTTCGTTGTTTTTTGTTAAAGTTGCTCTAAAATCTCCAACAACACCAGCAAGAGCCTCAATAGAGACATCTTGCATAATATTTACCCCCCCTTTTTCAAGCATCTCTGATGTGCAACCAGATTGTCTTGCACAGGCAGTTTTTGCTCCAATTACAGAGACCTTATAACCTTGAGCAGCAATCTGCC
This sequence comes from Desulfamplus sp., assembly GCA_015232465.1. Lineage (GTDB taxonomy): Bacteria > Desulfobacterota > Desulfobacteria > Desulfobacterales > Desulfobacteraceae > Desulfamplus. The sequence continues at coordinate 20,708 of JADFZO010000015.1, read as the reverse complement.
CCGCAGCTTGAAGTCCAAAAGAGCCAGCACCAATAACAAGAACATCTTTGCTTATAGATATATCAACCATATTACTGCAATTTTCTGTTATCATTTCATCACCCCTAAATATCTCATCGCCTCAAAGGCAGTTTTTCCTGCATCTGCCATAGTGGTGGCAATGCTTCCAGGTCCTTTGGCAGTTCCAGCGACAAAACAGCCAAGATCAGAAGATGTGCTATCAAAAAAACCATCTTGATTAATAGGGATAGCCGTGATCTCAGAGATTTTCCCTGTATCTTTTCCCGGCATAATACCAACAGAGAGCACAACCAAATCAAAAGATTCAGATGATGGTGCCCCCTCATCTTCTGCCATGTGTCTAAGCTCCAAACAGTTATTTTCAAGAGGATATATATCAACTGGAATTGTTCTTACAAATCTTATATTTTGTTTTATCTTTTCGTAAAAAACTGGAAACTCTTTGGCAGTATTTTGAATATCTATGTAAAACATGGTGATTTGAGCATCAGGGTTATCGTGCTTAACAGAGCCAGCCATTCTCATGGCATAGGGGCAGCAGACCTCAGAGCACCAGAGATTTCCAAGACGCTCATCTCTTGAACCAACGCACTGAATAAAAGCCACTTTAGCAGGCTTTTGACCATCAGAGGGTCTTACAAGTGCCCCATTTTCTCTGATGATATTTTCAAGATCAAGACCTGTGATAACATTTGCCCATTTGCCGTAACCATAAGTAGATTTACGGTTAGGATCAAATGGAGAGTATCCAGTAGCAACAATTAGAGCATCTACATCAACTTCGCACTGGCTACCCATATTATTTTTGTCAGATTCAGTAACATAAAGAGGGTTATTATGTTTAGAAAATCCCTTTGCAGCTTTGCCATTAGCTCTCTGTGTGATTTGGGCTACTGGCAGATCAATATCGCTCTTTTGAAGTGTAATTTTATAAGAGCTGTCAGCTTTATTTAACCCCTTTAGTTCAGTTTTAAGGTGAACATTAATAAGAGGCTCATTAACAACATTTTTTAGCATCTCTTCAACACTACACGCACCGCACTGCTGACACCTATCAGTTGCCTTGCAGGTGAAACCAATACTATGTCCTCCAAGAAAGCAGCTCTTTTCAACCAGCTCAACACTTATATTCTGACGAGATAACTCCCATGCAGCAGTGAGACCAGCAATACCTCCCCCAAGGACTAAAACTTTTTGGCTTTGACTATTCAATTTATTAAAACTCCTTATATATTTGTATATCTTGAGCTTAAAAATAACTGGCTACTAAATCTCTGGTCTTGGTAGAACCCCTGCCCTCTCTGCAATTTCAGGAACCATGTGCTCCCACTCAATGGGCATAAGGTGGACACCAGCTACACCTTTCATCTCCTTGAACTCTGCAATCTGCTCACAGGCAATTTTGATACCTTCATCAGCAACCATCTTTTTATCAACACCTTGAAGACGCTTAATTATATCGTCAGGCACGTCCATTCCGGGAACCTTGCTCTGCATATACTTTGCCATACCAATACTCTTCATAGGAGTTACACCAGGCAAAATATAGACCTTTTCAGTAAGCCCCATATCATTTGCTCGGCGTACCCACTCACGTATTTTTGGCATGTTATAGACGCACTGAGTCTGGATAAAATCAGCACCAGCAGCAACTTTTTTTGCAAGGCGATGGACTCTCCACTCAAAAGGCTCTGCAAATGGATTTGCAGCAGCACCAATAAAAATTTGAGGCTTTACGTCAATATCTGAACCACTTAAGAATTTTCCCTCATCTCGCATCTTTTTTACCATCATAATTAACTGCATAGAGTCAAGATCAAAAACCCCCTTTGATTGAGGGTGATCGCCAAACATCTGATGGTCGCCAGAGAGACAGAGCATATTTCTGATTCCATGAGCATAAGCACCTAAAATATCAGCCTGCATTGCAAGTCTATTTCTATCGCGGCACACCATCTGGAAGTTAGGTTCAACCCCTTCTTGAATACAGATAATAGATGCAGCCCAGCTTGACATTCTAACCATAGCGGTCTGGTTATCTGTAACATTAACCATGTCAACATTGCCCCTAAGGTGTTTGAGCTTCTCTCTGATAGCGTCAACATTAGCACCCCGAGGAGGTCCAACTTCACCTGTAAAGGCAAAGTGTCCCGCTTTGAGTACCCTTTCTAATTTACTTCCTGATTTCATAATTGAACTCTCCTGAAATTATTTCCTTAAAGCGTTTTAACGCATATCGTTATCAATATCAAAATTAATAAATATCAAATAGTTATCTTAAGGGTGCATAGCTTTAAGTCGCTCTTCATAGCCCGGTTGGATAACCTTTCTTGGCTTTTGATTGCTCCAATCATTTGGTGGGGATATAGCCATTATCTGCTCTAAACGTCCTTGCCCTGCAAGTCTTTCATATATTTTAAGCCATGCACACGGCTGATCTTTGTGAATTTCGCAACTTGTCTTATTTGTTCCGCCGCAAGGTCCATTAAATAGACTCTTTGCACACATTGTAACAGGACACACACCGCCAGTCATACCAAGCACGCACTGACCGCAGGCACGACATTTCTCTTCATACCAACCAACATCGAGATTTACGCCTATAAATGATGTGTTGACAGCTGGCAAAACAGGTTTTTCTGGAAAACGCTCTGCAAGAAATTGGATTCCCGCCCCACATGCCATAGACAAAAAGCAGTCATAGTTGTCAGCCTTAGCATCAAGTTCTGATAAAAACTCCATGTCGCACTGACGCTCAAGCGTATGTGCACCAAACTCAATACCATCTTTTTTAAATGCAAGATTCAATTCAGCATTCAATGTTTCAACCTCTTTTGAGCCTCCTGCTAAACATACAGCAACACAGGTTCCACATCCAACGGTCAAAACCTTTTTATAACCCTTAACCATGTTTCTTATCTCATCAAAGGGTTTTCTTTCCGCAACAATCATAAATCCTCCTGCTATATTTGATAAAACAGACCCGCTATATTTAAAAAACAGACCAAATTAATACCGATTTTTTCAAATCGAGCCACATTTCCAGATTAGAGGTTAAATGTCAAGGATATTGAACTTTTATAAGCAAAAAATCATTTACAAAATGAATATCTATTATATATTGAATATCTATTATTGCCCCATCTAAATTTGGGGGCGTTTAAATCAATACATGCAATTTATTAATGGGAAATTACTGATGAAAAATAAGATTATAAAAAATATGTTCATCTTGCTAATTGTTGCGATTTTGCTCTCTCTATCCATTGCTTTTAGCTCTATTGCCTATCTTGAGAGGTTTGCAAAGATTGCACCTAAAGCTCAATCAAACGATACAACGCAAAAGGAGCATCTGATAACAATAGATTCTGGTGATGGTTTGCGTAATATTGCCAAAAAGTTAGAAGAGTTAGAGGTTATTAGCAATCAGTATCTTTTTATTGCACTTGCAAAATACAGAGGTAGCAACAAAAAGATCAAGGCTGGAGAGTATGCTTTTTCCAGCTTGGATACGCCAGAAAAGATACTTGATATACTTGTTAAAGGAAAGGTAAAACTACATAAAATAACTATCCCTGAGGGGCTAAACTTTCGTGAAATTGCACAACTGGTGCAAAAGGCGGGGTTTGGCAGAAGTGAAGATTTTATAAAACTTGCCAAAGACCAAAATTTTATAAAATCTCTTAAAATTATAGGCTCAACTAAATTTGAGGCAGAATCATTAGAGGGTTATCTATTTCCAGAGACATACCTTTTCCCAGCAGGAGTGGATCAAAAAAAGATTATTAGAACTATGGTTGATGGCTTTAATAAGGTCTTTAGCCAAGATTGGATAGAGGAGTGTAGAAAAATTGGATTTAGTGTGCATCAGATAGTAACACTTGCCTCAATTATTGAGAAAGAGACTGCAAACTCTGATGAAAGAGGGCTTATCTCATCAGTTTTTCACAACAGACTCAAACTTGGAATGCGTCTTGAGAGCGATCCAACTGTGATCTATGAAATCCCAAATTTTAATGGAAATATAACCAAAAACCATCTTAAAACCCCAACCCCATACAACACCTACGCAATATTTGGCTTGCCCCCAGGTCCTATTGCAAACCCTGGCAGATTTTCACTACAAGCTGCGATATATCCCCAAAAGAGCGATTTTATATTTTTTGTCTCAAAAAATGATACAACTCACCACTTTTCAACAAATCTTCAAGAGCATAACCGTGCAGTTAGAAAATATCAGCTAAGAAAAATAGAGCCTTAAAAGTTCTGTTTAAGATAGACAATTACAGCCCCACTTTGGCTCTTTGCTCTTCTATCCCACTCAAACCAGAGCACAATCCCCTCTTTTTTAAGGCGTATTAATAAATCTTCAACCACATCAGGAAGCACAGCACCATAAGGGGAGTGAACCCCTCTGCCCACTATTATCTGAACAGTAAAAAGCCCGTCTCTCCATGATGTTCTCAAGTAGCTCTCAGCCTTAGATTCTGCCTCTTTAGCCGTGTAGCCGTGAAGATCAAGCTCATCTTGGGAAGGTGGGTATCTTTTTAGCCTCTTTTTTAACGGCACAGGTTCAGGCAGGGGTCTATCTGACTTTTCTCGCATCATTTCATCTTGGCTTTTGCCTTTAAGTGTACTCTCTATGAGTTCTAAAAAATTGCTGCTCTCGTCATCTTCAATCTCACTATCCATAAATATTTTTGTAAGGCTTCCTACACCATATAAAAAAGGCATACCATTTTTATCAAATCTTATTTCTGATCTCTTCTCTTCTTGGCTCTCTTGAGCGTTATTGCAATCTGTTTTTATATCGTTAGAGTTCTGATCTATAAATAGGTTAAAAATATCTTGATTTTTATCAAGAAGTGTTATTCCGTTTTTATCTTTAGACAAAATTACCTCTTAATATCTATGCTTTATATGACATAGCACGGATTTATTTACAGTAAGGTTTTTACTAACGATTTGGGACAATAAAAAAGGGTTATATCGTTAATTTGATATAACCCTTTGATTTTACTTGGTCGGGACGACTGGATTTGAACCAGCGACCACTTGTCCCCCAGACAAGTGCGCTACCAGGCTGCGCTACGCCCCGTTTTGATTAGAGTTGCCTCATATACCAAACTGACCCATAGGCTGTCAAGGTAAGATTTTATAAAATTGACTAAGGATGGGGGAAGCTATGTACAGGTATTTATAATCTCCTCTTCAATAGCAACAGACTCAAACGGTGATAGATTATGAAACTGCACACCAATTCCGTCTGAGTCTATCCTAACTATTTTACCAGTAACCTTAAATGGCTTTTTATCATCAGAGAGCATAAAAACCATTGAGATTTTCTGGTTTTTTTTAAACCTATCACACTTTTTTGTTTTGATAAAAAGCCCACCAGCACTAATGTCTTTTGTAACCTCTTTGTAAAGCTGCCCAGAGCTTACAAAATCAACTGGCACAGTGAAATTTTTACGCTCATAAGCCCTTGTCTCAACTATACTGACAAAAACATTATCTACATTAGAGATCGCTTCAGGTGGTGCAAGCGGCTCAAATTGTGGTTCAACCATCTCAAATTTAGCATCGCTATACTCAGCTCTCTGTTCAATCTTAGGTTGCTCAACCTTAGGTTTGGCAGGTTGACTTGTAGGTGGTGCTGATTGCTCAATTTTGGGGGGTTGGGCAGATTTAGAAGATGATGCTGATTTTTCTTGATCTAACCAGTGGTTAGTAAGTTGTAACAACATCTGCTGCTTCTTATAGGGAAGTTTGCTTGCATTGATCATTATTGTGGTTAAAATGTCTTGCATCTCCATATTTATTGCATCGACTCCTATAAGAAGTTGTAATAATTTAAAAATTTTTTACAGTATTGATTAAGCTATTAGTATCCATATGTCAATTAATTAATTAGAAAGTCTTAATTTACTTATTATATTTGCATGGCAGTAGTCGTTACAATCATCTAAAAAATTTTCCTCTTTTTTCTTTAAACCAATCATAAGTAGCTGAATAAAAAGGGCTGCAATTAAGGCGATTAGTGTTGTGTCAAAAGCCACAGACAAACCAGATGTAATCTGTTGCAAAGATGTTTTAAGGTATTCAAGCCCCTCATTTTTAATAAGAACCGTGCCAAAGCTGCCAATTGCCTGAGAGAGCCCAAGAACAGTTCCAATAAATCCAAGCACTGGAATTGCCCAAACAAAACCTCTAACCAGTGCATAACTTGACTCCATCTGATCCTCATCATTTTGAGCCTGAGCACGAAGCACCTCTGAGACATCAGCAATTAAACCAATATTTTTAAGATTGGCAAGTGCCCGCTCTATCCTATTTAGCAGCACAAAGTGCTTTGGGTCATCTACAAGACCATACATTCGTGATAGAATATTTTTTGCAGTATCTTTAGTCAATTCAAAGTCCTCCGTCTGCGGAACAACCATTAAATCAAGAGCTTTTTGCTGTAAAACAACCTTTCTCCATTTAATAAATAGAATGGTGATTGACCAGCATGAGAAAAACACAATAAAAAATGGGGTGATTCCTCTATTTAAAAACAGCTCAGTTATGCTAAAAGAGGATTTAATGGGCAAAGTTGACAGTAGAGACACAAATATCTCTTTATAGTAAAACTGAAGGAGGTAGAATATAAAAAATAGTATAATTGCAAGAAAAAATGTGAATGTCAGATTGGCATCTGTATATTTACCGCCACTTACGCCAAGCCTCTCTTCGATATCCATCTGCTCCCATTTTAAGATTTTTATTAAATCATCGTTTTGTAATCTATCCATAATTAAATATGTCCATTTATGGGCCACCCTGTGCTCCACTCAATATTAACTGGTACTTTACCTGAATTGATGCTATCTATTATAGATTGCAAAAGCTCAGATGTTGTATTGTTATCATAAGGTGCAAAAAGAGGCTCGCCCGGCAGATACCCGCCGTGCTCAAGATGTTTTATACTCTCTAACCCCTTTTGCTCTTGAGTTATAAAGATCATAGGGGTTATAGTTTTTGATGATTTGGCACTATCCTCTTCAACCTTTTGCCTAACAACCCACAACTCTTTTGGCATTGAGCCTCTCTTAAGATGGAGCTGTTCTGGATTTTTAAGATCAGCAAATCCAACCCACTTAGGTATCCGTTTTAAAGATAGCTCTCGTATCTTCCAATTAATCACATGGCTATTTATATTATCTGGTCTCTCTAAATGGCGACTTAATATCGCTTGAGCCAATCTACTCTCAGAAGGGTATCTGTTGTGAGCTGTGCATAGCCAGTTGACCTGATCTTCAACTGATCTTTTGTTAAACCGCTTAAAATCTTTTGCCATATCGGCAAATGGTAGGGCATCCTCTTCACCAACCAATGTGAAGAGCTGATCTGTTAAAAAGCTGATTATATGGAGCTTTAAAATTGGGGAGAATGGCTCTGAATAGATGCGTTTCATCTCTTGAAGAGTGCTCTCCATGCCAATATTGTAGGAGATGTTATTGATAGCTTGCAAAATAACATCGCAGTGCTCCATTTTTCTTAAATCTTGAACCTGCACAGTAATTGCACTGTTTGCCTTAAACTGGGGCTGCATATCATCAGGAGATAAAACATAAACAATGCCAGCATAGCTCTTTATACCGTTTATAAACTCTTCAGATGGTCTGCCGTTAAAATACCACTTTTCAGGCTCAAAGTTAGGACGCTTTACTGTGCACTCCCAAAGATCAACAAATCTTGAGGTTCTCGACATCTTTCTTAGCTCCTCTTGAACCTCTGGGCTATGCAATTTTATGTTGTTGTTAAGTGCTGTTAGCATCTGAAAAGTTTTGGACCAAAAGGGATTTTCAAGCTCACTGTCTGATTTTGTATCTGATTTTAACCCTGCTTCTTCTGCTATGGTTGGAGGAGATTCTAATAGTGCTTTGTACAAATTTTCCATCTCAATTATTGGCAAGAGCGTTTGGCTTACAGGGTCGTCAGAAAAAGTTTGGGCAAATGTTTTAAGCTCTTTGATATAGCTATCTAATGAGCTTGTATCCATAATATTTTTAAACTGGCTCTTTTTGACTGCTAAAATCTCTTGAACCCCCTTTACTTGAGATTTAAACTCATCAAGGCTCTTTTTCATGCTATCTGATACACTGGTAAGTTTTTCACCCTCAGCAATAGACTCTTCAATCAACAAAAGTGTCTGAGAGTTTGTATATTGCTCCTCTTGATTTGCACCTGATAAGATGTTTTTCAAATTAGAGCTAATCTGCTCAAATATTGCAGTTAATCTTTTCCCCTCCATTGCACGAATAACAGCTTTTCGCTCTTCCCATGCAGATTGAACCAATTTAAGGCGTGCTAAATCGTGAGGGGTAACAGCGTTTAGGGTTTTGTTAATATTTTCCATTAACCGCTCAATCTCCTTAGTAGGTTTAGGAAAATTATCTGATTTAAGAGATTCAAGCTCAGAGATAACAAGCCCAAATGTTGCCTTTTTCTGTTCAAGAATAGATGCCACCCCCTTTGCCATCTCTTGATGCTTTTGCATCTCTGATGAGGTAAAAATAGCGGTATTAATAAAGGCTGCCCGCCTTTTTGACATATCTTCTATTACTTGATTACACTCCAAAATATTTTCAGCAACAACAGCAACTGAAAGCTCTTCAGATAGCCTGTTTCTTATCTGCCTGTAATAGTTTAATGTAGCAGCAATGCCAATAGCAACCATTGCAAAGATTAAGATAAGAATGTATCCCATCTGTTTTTTTACCTGACGCCGTTTTTTTGCCCTATCCTCTTTTTGGATAAGAGCCTTAACTTCAGGCTCTAACTCTTTTGGTATTGGAAGTCTATAGAGTTTAACCTCTTCCCATAAAGACTTTATACCATCATAAGATTGAGTCTCAACTCTTGCACTTATCTCTTTGAGCCTATTATTGTATGACTTTTGTATCTCTAAAGCCTTAACCTGCTGCTCATACCAATTAAGGGCATTGGCGTATATTATCTGCAAAGATGGGTCTGGTTTAAAATATCTATTTTTTTCAAGGTTATTGTATTCGCCAATCGCTTTGCCAAGAGCCTCAACATTTCCAGATTGAAAAGAGATGCCAACGCTGCCAACAATATCCTCCTCCTCTTTATGAATATCTATCCTATACTGCTCTTCAATAAACTCCTCTAACTCCTTAACTGATAGACTATTAATTGGCGTGCTCCACTGCTGTTTTAGCTCAACTATCAGCCTTGCAATGCCATTTAAGTTCTTCTCTTGTTTAAATTTGGCAATATCTTGTTTTATAAGCTCAAGATACGAAGCCTCAAATTCAGCAAGATCGCTTTTCCATTGTGGATTAGCTGGGTCTTTTTTAACAAGCTCTCTTAATATTGCAACGCATTGACCAGCCTGCCCAAGATTATTTGCCCTTCTAAGCAGTTTGAGCATAGGCTCAATTTTAGACTCCATTGAAAAGCTCTTCATCAACTGATTAAATGAGTCCATATCAAGCTCTTCTGGAACTGGCATACTCTTCTCTTTACACAATTTTCTCCATGCTGCTGGAGCTGGACTATTCATCTCATGGCAAAGATCAATTAGATGAGGATCATACTCAGCCTCTTGAAGAGCTTGAGGCACCATGTTGCTTTGAATAAGAGCCGCGCACTTTTTGAGCCTCTCATTTACAACCTCGCACTGTCCTTTGTAAGTGGTTGCAACTGTTAAAGGATCATGCGCATCAATATTATCTGGATCCGCAACTATCTTTTTTATAATTTTTAGCGTCTCTGTTATTTTCATATTTTTGCCAAATTTTATTTTAAAATATCTGAAATCTTTGATTCAGAATGGTTATTTACAATTCAGGCATAAAATTGGGTATGTCCTGTTAGTATCTTTATCTGTATAATCAACTCTAATCTCTTTAAATTTTACACTTTTTAAAAAATCGTGCTCTTCTGGCTCTTTCTCATTCTCTTTTATATCTTTTGTAATTGACTCAAACTCATTCTTGGTAAATTTCAGTTCAATAAAAGGGGCTTTTAGCTCACCTTTTTTGATTGAACATATAGGTCTAAATCTTAAAAGCTCCTCTTGTTTTTCAACCACTATCTCCCCTGTTAAACCATCTGAAGATAAAAGCAAAAAAAATTGATAAAGCACCTTAGAAATTTCAGGTTTAAAGATTATCTCAAGAGTATCTGGCTCAAGAGCTTTTTTTACCATTTCAGGCGTTATCTTTATTGTTCCAGCCCAAATTAAATCGCAATCTAAGCGTGAAGGTAGATCAAGAAAAATTGCAGCATAGAGAGATCTATCATAAAGAGAGATACTATTAATAGAGATTTGTCCAACAGGCTCAACTCCACCTTTTGGGACAATATCCCAATTGGGGGTGTCGTTAAGTATTGGAGATTCAATATCTGTGTGAATCTCTATCCCATCGCCTCGAATAAGCAGAGCGTTTACCTTTTTTAAGTCTGACCTATTTGTAATAATCTGGCTGATTCTATCTTTAGCGTTATCATAAAAGCGCAATACCATCTTTTTATTAAAAATAGTATTATTTTTACTGGCATCTGTTTGATTTAAATTTGCAGCCTCTTGGCTCTTCTGGGGCTGATTTTGCTCTATTTTAAGCTCATTGTGATTAGTAGAGAGATTGCTATCCAACCCTTTTTTAATAATCGCCCCACTATCTACACCTAATTGATGCTCCATCTTAGTCTTGTCAGCTTTAAAGTAATAAGGGCTATTTTGAGCAAAGATAAAAAAAACTCCAACCCCAGAAGCAAAGATAATAGATAAAAACAACCAAAATAGCCCCATTTTTGCTGATAGCTTTTTTGAGCTATTTTGTTCTAAATTGTTTGATAAAGAGCCAGCATCATAGAGTTTAGAGTCAAGTTGATCTAATTTAGCACTATTTAAATCTTTTAAATTTGAATCTAAAAAGGGGGTAGCTTGGGTCGATTTTGCACAAGACTCATCAAGCTCATTAATAGTCGGAATATTGCCTTGAACTCTTTTAGCTTTAAGATCAATTATAAGCGAATTTGGGTATTTTTGAGCTATTTTATCGCTATAACGTAGGCTTGTGCTAACTTCTGATTCTAAGCTATTTTGGTTATAGATTTTAGACTCAATAGGACAAAATCGCCATAAACAGTCAGAATCAATAGGCTTTGAACTAAAATAGGTGTTAAATGTTATGCTCCACCTCTTTTCAGGAGCAATTAGATTTAACGCCTCAAGAGCAAGATTTAGGCACATCTTTTTATGATAGTTGCCGCCACCTCTATTTGATGGATCATCTTTAATCTCTCTAATTTCAGAGACATCAAACAAAATAAATGATGGAGTTTTAAGATCGCTATTTTCTGCTGATTTTGCAAGCATAAAAGCTGGTTTTGCATCTCCAAAAACTCTTTGCCAATGTTTTGATAAAAGCTCATCTCTATTTTTATTTAAAATAGATGGCTCAAGAAGAGAGTTTTCAATCTTTTTGGGCTTTAAAAAGCATGGCTCTTGATTCCACTCTTTTACAAAAAGATCAGAGTGAGCCATCAAATAAGCGGGTCCCTCAATAAAATTTAGCCTATCACTACCACTTAAAACAATATGGTGAGCAATCTTATTTTCGCGTCCTGTGTAGTCCATGCCAACAGCAGCAACTCTTGATAAGATTGATAGCTCTTCGTAAACTTGATTTTGATTCTCTCTTTTTATTTTAAATATATAGTGGCTATAAACTTCGGGATTCTGCTTATAAAGAGGGTGAGAAAGAGGATAAATAAAAAGATAGCCGCTTAAAGATTCGCAAAGCTGAATATAGCTCTTTGGCATTCCCTCTGTGTAAGCAACAGATGTAAAGCCAGAAGAGCCAACCTGAAGCCCTTTGTGGTATGATGTGTATATAAGTTCAAACATTACAAATCTTAAACTCGTGAAATAAAAAGAGTAAATATTGTTATCAATTTATATAGGGTATATATCCCATTTTTGATAATATATAGAGAAATGGAACCTCTACCCACAATGGATTTATATCTTTAGGGTGAACCCCCTTGTCGTCTGGCTGATGACCAATTGCACTGACTGGAAGGTAGATAACATTATCAGCAAACGACTCTACAGTATTGACAAATTCAGGCGTAAATCTGCAAAAAACCTCTCTTATGTGGGCTGAAATCTCTTTTAGGTGGGAAATATCGAGCACGCCAATTTCGTTAGGATCATCTTTTAATCCACTATTTGTTTTAATAAATCTGTATGGCAATTTGGTAAGATTTAACCCCTCTTGCCTAAAGTGGTCTGTTAAAAGATCAGCCTTTGAGACCCCGATTACAATCGGTTTATGAAACTTATCTTTAACGCTTAAGCCCGTATGTTTACGTAATCTATCAATTGTCTCTATCAATATTTTTTGCTGTTGATAGACTGTCTGAACAACCTTTTCACGTAACGAGCCATTTATTATGCGGGTAAATCGAGGATCAGCAGTTGGGTCAAATAAAAATAAAATCCCATTTGCACGAAGAATATGCAAAGAGCCTGGTTTTTGTATCATATCCTGACCAGTCTGAAAGTGCTCTCCAGCATTATCGTAAAATGCAAGGCTATTGTGGATAGGTTCATCTCTGTGGTAGCGATTATTTGACAGAATCGAAAATATGGCTGGAAGGGGCAAAAACATGCTAACAGCATTAATTTTTACCTCTTTTGCTGTGTGGGCTGACTCAATCTGAGTCTTTTCGATTGAGTTGTAATTGATGCCCCGTGCTGGAAGAAAGAGCTTTTCCTCGTAGCTGTTGATCCACTGGTTGGTCATGTTGTCAATATCTTCAAAGTTTAACCCAAAATATTTTGGTAAGAGTGTCCTAAGTCTCCAAGTTGATGTTGCAAGATAGTATGATTTTCCTGATCCTGGTGTGCCAATGATTGAAAAAAATAGCGGATGGCTATCTAAAAATGGGGTTGGAACCCGTAAATGGCATCGAGGACACGCCATATCTGGGCACACCTCACCTCTACTATCTAAAGCTCTGCGAAGAGGCTTTATGTGTCTTGGCAAAAATCTCTGCTGCTCATCATAGCCAAGAACAGAATCGCCCATAAGTGATGGGTGCCTTGCAATATAAAGTAAATCTTCTGATTTAAATCCATACCAGCAGTAGGGGCAGACATGTCTATTAGCCTCATTTACACTTGACAGATCAGGGATATGGCTCTTTTCAGCAAAAAGATCAGTTATTTCAAAAGCCTTGATTCGACTATTCAACCCCGAGTGCCACACATCATCTAAAGGTAGGAGCTGCCCATCTCTTACAGCGTTTAACATCTCTTGAAATTTTAAAGGTCCGCTATCTAAACCATCGTGAAGATAGAACCACTCAGTCTCTTTGCCTTTTTCTTTTGTATCTCCTCTCTTTTTTAATCCAATCAGAGCTGATACATCGCTGTAAGTTAGCGTAAGCTCAACATCTCCAGCCTTGAGTGTAAATTTTTTATCTTTTTTGGCTTTAAGCTGCTTTTTTACCTTAATAGGCTCGCCATCAAGAATTGTTCTATTTTGCTTGCCATTTTGACTGCTTGAGTCAAGATTAGCCCCAGCAAGATCATATATTTCAAGATACTTTCCATCTTTGCCCAAGACAAACTGAATATGAGATTCAAGTAAAGAGCTATCTTGAATAACAACATCGCACTGACCAGAGCAACCTAAAACCACAGGCGATTTGTTTATTATATATGTCTCAATACCGTACTTTTCAGGAATGGTTAGCCTCCATGCGGTTTTTGTCTGGTTGGCTCTTTTAAATAGCATGGGATTGTTCCTCTTTTAACTCTTTGTAGGTTATAAAAATCAGTGGTACTATAAATGTTAAAACAATTGACCATATTTTATCGCAAAAGTCCAAAGTATCCAGCAATTTTACCTGATAAGTTGATTTTAACACTAATATCAGGTAAGAAATCCCACGATAACTTATTATCAGGCAACTTGTTAAAACATATTATTAGCACTTATAAGTAACTTTTGATTTATCATAAAAATTATAAATATGTCAAGTATGCAAAACAAAAAAATAGTGGATACAATCCATGAGCTCATGCTTATTTGATGACCTTAAAGGAGCAAGATAAATGCTTAAAGTCTTTAATAGCGATATTTCTAACCCTGATAACTTTGTTGTAACTATTGAGCTTGTTCCTGGACGAGAATCAATTGGAACATCAACTGACACCCTTATTGGTATTGCAAAAGATGCCTTTGCTGATGGCAGAATCTCTGCTGTCTCAATTACTGATAATCCTGGCGGCAACCCATCGTTAAGCCCTGATGTTCTTGGTTATGAGATTTTCAAACATGGAATGGACGTGATTGTCCACTTTACATGCAGAGATATGAACCGTGTTGGAATGGAGAGTCGAGCACTTCAGCTTGCACGAATGGGCATGAAAAATATCCTTGCATTAACTGGCGATTACTCTGGCAAAGGTTTTGGAGGGCAAGGGGCGCCCGTGTTTGATTTTGACTCTGTTATCTTAACTGCAATGCTCCAAAATCTAAACCAAAGGTTTTTGCTATCAGGCGACCCTGATGGATTTTTTACAGGCTGTGCTGTATCGCCATTTAAAACAACAGAGGCAGAGTGTCAAGCTCAATATCGAAAACTTGACCTAAAAATAAAAGCTGGTGCATCTTTTATAATTACTCAGCTTGGATATGATGTTGATAAGTTTCAAGAGCTGATCACCCAAAATCAGATAAAGGGGATAAAGCTACCAGTGTTAGCATCTCTCTATCTATTAAGTCCAAATTCTGCTCGCGTTATGAATAGGGGCAGAGTTCCCGGTGCTATGGTCTCTGATTCTCTGTATAACCGTATAATTGCAGAGTGGGAGCAAAGTAGTAAAAAGGGGCTTGAATCTGCTGTAGAGCGGGCTTCAAAACTTGCGGTAATCTTAAAAGGGGTTGGATACAATGGAATCCACATTGGTGGAATCCATAAAAGTTTTAAAACTGTTGCTGCAATACTTGATAAAATGGCAACTATCGAGCACAACTGGCAAGATTATCTTGAGGAGTTCAAATCAGATGATAAAAGCGATTTTTATCTCTACAAACAGCATGTTAATCTAAATAAAACAAAAGATTTAGTAAAAACTAAGAGTCAAGAGAAACCATCGTCAGATGCAAAAAAAGAGCAGTTTCTTGAAAATCTCTTTGACCACTATCCATACAGATTTATGAAAAAGGCTCATGAGCTATTTTTCAACAAATCATCATCATTTGCCCCTCTTTACAAAGCATTAGCAGAGATAATTGATAAAAATAACAAGGGCTGGCTCTTAAAACTGCTGGTTGAAGACCCGTTTAAAAAGCTATTTTTATCGTGCAGAAGCTGCGGAGATTGTGCCATTCAGCACATTGCTTTTCAGTGCCCTGAATATGGCTGCCCAAAACATACCCGTAACGGAGCGTGTGGCGGAAGTCGTGATGGATTTTGTGAGGTTAATAAAGATAAAAAGTGTATTTGGGTAAGAGCTTGGAGTCGCCTAAAAAAGAGCGGGGAATCTGACGAGCTATCAAAGGAGTTTATACCACCAAGAATGTGGGAGCTTAACCATAGCTCCTCTTGGTTAAACTTTCATCTAAATAGAGATCATCAAAAAAATGGCGATATATGAAAAAAATTACCCTTTTTATTTTAATCTTTATCAGTTCAGTTTTAATTGAAAATAGAGCCTATTCAGGAAGCTCTGCCAGTGTAAAACAGGGGATTGAGGCGTACGAGCAGGGCAAATATGATGATTCAATTAAAAATTTTATTGATGCCCAACTTGAACGCCCAGAACTTCCTGAATTGTATTATAATATCGGCAGTGCAGCGTACAAAAAGCAAGATTATCAATCTGCGTTAAGTAACTTTATGCAGGCAAAAGAGATGGCAGACAAAGCTAATAGAGATGGTCAAGAGCAAAATAGCCCTTTAAAAGATAAGATCACATTTAATCTTGGAAACACAAAATATCGTATGGGAGACCTTGAGGGTGCGATTGATGACTATGCCAAAATTCCTGAAACCTCAGAGCTTTATAAAGAGGCAAAAGAGAATCTTGAGTTTGTGAAACAAAAGATAGAGGAGCAAAAAAAAGAGAAGCAAAAAAAGGAGGAAAAAGAGCAGCAAAAAAAGGAGGAGCAAAAAAAGAAGGAAAAAGAGCAGCAAAATCAAGAAAATCAGGAGAGTAAGCAAAATAATCAGAGCCAAGATAACCAAAAAGAGCAAAATAGCACACAAGAGAAAAATCAAGAAAAAGAGCAGCAAAGTCAAGAGAATCAAGAAAACCAGAGTCAGCAGCAAGAAGAAGAGCAGTCTCAATCAAGCCAAAAGCAAGATCAAGCTCAAAATCAAGATGATAAAGAAAAAGAGGCTGAAGAAAAAGAGGCTAAAGAGCAGCTTCAGAGCCGTCAACATCTGCTAAATAGATTAGAAGATAAGCCAGGAAGTGCTATGATGCCTCTTTATAAAGAGCAGCAAGTTTTAAAAGATTGGTAAATTTTTAAGGATTACTAAATATAGAACTATGAAAGATAACCCGTTTAAATTATTAAAAATATCTCTGTTTTTAGTTGGAGCTTTTATATCAACACTTCTTATACCCAAGCAAAGTTTTTGCTTTAATGTGAATGCTCAAGTTGATAGAGATAAAATCTCAATCAATGAGTCAATTAACCTTTTAATCACATTTGAAGATGGTGATGGTGAAATTGACACATCTAATCTAACTGATTTTACAATAATTTCACAATCAAGCAGCAGCAACATCTCAATCATTAATGGAAAATACTCTCAATCCGTAACAACTACATACACATTAATACCCAAAAAAGAGGGAATTTTAAAAATTCCGCAGTTTAAAGTTGAGCATAAAAACCAAATTTACACCACACAAGAGATAAGAGTTGAGGTGTTAAATCAGCCAGCTAATCGTAACACGCAAGGAGCAAAGGATATTTTTGTGGAGTCTGGTATCTCCAAAAGTTCGCTGTTTGTAGGGGAGCAGGCTATCTATCAGCTTAGATTTTATAGTGCAATAAAGCTATCTAATGCCACGCTCAAGCAGCCATCTTTTAACAGCTTTACAGCAAAAGAGGTTGGAGATAGAAAAAGTTACACAGAGAGAATTAATGGCAAGCCATACTATGTTACAGAGATTAATTATCTTCTTATTCCTCAAACAACTGGTGAGGTTGAGATTGAGCCAGCAGTTGTAATTTGCGATGTTCCAGTAAGAAGCTCTAAACAAAATGGTTTTCCAGACCCATTTGATGATCCATTTTTTTCAAATGGCTTTTTCTCTTTTGGCAGAAGTGAGAGACGCCAATTTACAACTGACCCAATAGCTGTTGATCTCAAGGATCTTCCCCCCTACCCTTCAAATAATAGAGATAATGCCCAATTTTCAGGGCTTGTTGGCAGCTTTTCAATTGAGGCTCATTTAGATAGTCAGACTCTAAATATTGGTGATTCTGCAACCTTAACAATCACTGTTTCTGGTAGTGGCAATATAATGGATGCAACCTCTCCTGATGTTAAAATCCCTTCTGAATTTAAAGTTTATGATGACTCCCCTGAAGAGGCAATTGAGCTTAAATTTGATGGTTATAGCGGCAAAAAGGTCTTTAAAAAGGCGATTGTACCTGTGCAATCTGGTAGATATACTATTGAGCCAATATTTTTATCGTTCTTTGATGTTGGGGCAAATAGGTATGAGACTATCAAAACAGAGCAAATATCAATTGATGTCAAAGCGTCAGTGGATAAAAATAGCGATAAAACAGGTGGCTCAACTGACACTACCAAGGGGTTAGATAATCAAATCTCTTCTCAAGGCTCTCAATTAGATGATCAAAAAATTGTAAAAAAAAAGGGGGTTGAGTTTACGGGCAGAGATATTTTATCAATAAAAGAGGATGCAGCCTCAACTCTTTTAAATAGAGAGAGGCTAACTTTTAACAACTTTTTAGTGCTCTTTTTTCTGCCAGCACTTCTATTTTTTCTATTTAAAATAGCGATAAATCTATCTAAAAAAGAGCTTTTGTTTTCAGAAGTTATGCTAAAAAAGGCAAAGATGAATTTAAAAGAGGCTGAAAATTTTGTAAAAAATGAGGCTCATAGTAAGAATGAGGAGTTTTTAAAGTTGCTTCACGATGCTTTGATTGGTTTGGTTATATCTAAAGCAGAGGGCAGTGGTATGCAAAGAAATTTTAGCACAATTAAATCTTCGTTTCCTGCTGCGATTGGTGCCATGACATCTGATGAGGTAACTCAAATTCTAACAGATAGAGGTGCTAAAGCAGAGGTTGCAAGCGAAGTTACAGCCATTTTAGAGGAGATTGAATCTGCACGATATAGCAGACAATATGATGCTATTGATTATCGTAGCGATCTTTTTGAAAAGGTTCAAAGAGCTTTTCAGAAACTTTCTGTTTTTGTTATCTTTATCTCTACATTTTTAATTTTTTCAGCATCTTCGCCCATTTTAGCCTCAAATTTAAAAGATAACTCTGATGATTCAAAATCGCTATTTCTTGAAGCGATAAAAGATTATCACAACAGCAACTTTGGTGAGGCTGCTAAAAAATTTACTCAAATTGCTGATTTGGTAAAAAATCCATATCTCTACTACAACATCGGCAACTCATACATCAAAGCTGGCGATATTGGTCGTGCTATTTTATGGTATGAGCGAGCTAAAAAAGAGATTGGTCTTGATCCAGATTTGCGTTTTAATCTTGAATATGCACAAAAATTGGTAACTGATACAACCGAAGAGCGTGGAGTTGAAGGGGGTCAGATTGTGGGTAATGTTGATATTTTAGAGCTTATCTTTTTTTGGCAAGATTACTTTTCTACCCAAACCATTCAATATGGTGCAATTGCCATCTCTTTTATATTTTTTTCATATTCAGGATTTAGAGTTTTTAGAAGAAAAAAGATTTTTACAACATCAGGGGTTATTCTATTTTTAGCTCTTATTTTTGCAGGTAGTAGCTCCTTTTACTCCAATTATAGCAGCTCAAACAGCTTTGCAGTTATAGTCTCAAAAGAGGCTTCTGTGCGATCAGGTAACTCAAAAGAGGCAACCCAGCTTTTTCTTCTTCATGCAGGCACAAAGGTAAAAGTCCAAGAGATAAAAGAGGATTATATCAAGATACTATTTACCAAAGAGAAGATGGGGTGGGTTAGTAAAGAGGATGCTGAGATTATATAATCTTTGTAATAAATTGCCAGCAGTAAAATAGGTAATTAATCAGGCAAGGCTTTGTACCATCAAGCCTAAGGTTCGCTTCTGGCAATATTTTTTTATTAAAAATAACTAAATCTAAGAGAGGGTGGATATAAAAAATGAAAGCACTATTAGCACTTGAAGATGGCAGGACATTTCCTTGCAAAAGTTTTACAGGCGAGGGGGAGGCAAAAGGAGAGGTGGTATTTAATACCAGCATGACAGGGTATCAGGAGATTTTAACAGACCCCTCATATTATGGACAGATGGTTACAATGACCTATCCAATGATGGGCAATTACGGAGTCTGCCCAGAAGATGTGGAGTCTGACAAAATTCAGGCATCAGCATTGATTGTTAGGGAATATGTTGATTTTCCAAGCAACTGGCGATCAACTGGAACACTTGCAGATTACCTAAAAAAAGAGGGTATCTTAGGAATTGAGGATTTAGACACAAGAGCATTGACTCGTCATATCAGAAACTCAGGGGCAATGAGGGCTATTATCTCAACCTCAGACCTTGACCCAGCTTCGCTTGTTGAAAAAGCAAAACAGATACCACCAATGGAGGGGTGTAATTTAGCAGAAAAAGTCAGCACTGAGACACCATATTTTTGGAGAAATAACCGTCCTGAGTTTATAAAGTTGGATTTTATAGGTGGTTGTAATTTGGCTGATCTCTCATTATGGAGATACAAAGGGGAAAAGCACTCTGTTGTGGCATTGGATTTTGGAATCAAATACAATATTATCAGATGTCTTGAAGATGCTGGGTGCGAGGTTTTGGTTGTTCCAGCCTCAACTACTGCTGATGAGATAAAACGACTTGAGCCAGATGGAATTTTTCTATCAAACGGACCAGGCGACCCTGAACCTTTGCACCAGCCAATTGAGACAATCAAGGCACTTTTGGGTTACAAGCCAATATTTGGAATATGTCTTGGAATGCAACTCTTAGGGCTTGCAATGGGTGCAAAGACCTACAAGATAAAATTTGGACACAGAGGCGGAAATCAGCCTGTTAAAAACTTTGCAACTGGCAAGGTTGAGATAACATCACAAAATCATGGGTTTGCAGTTGATATTAAATCTCTGAAGTGTTCAGCAAAAAATGCAGCCATGACCCACATAAATCTTAATGAAGAGTCGTTAGAGGGGATTAAAGATGAGTCGTTAAATGTTTTTGCTGTTCAGTATCACCCAGAGGCATCGCCTGGTCCCCATGATGCAGCATATCTGTTTGGGCAGTTTGTGGATATGATGGGAAAAAGGTAATTTTTATAGATGGATATTTTTGCTGAAATAGAAGGGATTGATTATAAAATTAAGCTCTCAAGTGATTTGAGAGAAATTGAGTTTAAAGATTTTAATATAAACAGAATGCCTGCTTGTTG
>JADFZO010000014.1:40221-48610 GCA_015232465.1 Desulfamplus sp. | reverse complement strand
TAAACTCAGCCTCGCTTAAGGTAAAATCAAGGCTTAAATCTAACTTTGCGGCATTAGCTCTAACAGCGTCAGAGATATAGATACCATTTGCAGCATTATCTACGCCATCGTAAAAATCATAGTCATCATCAAGAGTCTGCAAAAATCTTATGATATTGGTAACTACGAGATTGCGATTATTGGTTGCATTAGGAACAAGATTGCGAGGTGTAAAGAGCCAAACATCAGGCAAAAACTCGCCAACTTCAAGCCCAGATACCACAGGAACAGTCTCACCTATCTGGATACTACCCAATTTAAATGTGATGTTTTGATTTCGTTGAAATGTAAAAATACCACTCTCGTCAGTAACACCGCTTGCTACGCCAGATACATACTCAAGCCCTCTGACATGAGCATCAAGAAATTTGCCAGTGTGGGTGCTGACAAAATCTTCAGACTCTGAGTTACAACCAATTGAGATCAAAAGGCTTACCATTATAAGAGAGACAAAAGCAAAGCGAATAAAATGCCCCCCTGATAGTAAACTTAATCTCATCTTATTTTTTTTAAAATAATTTTTACGCATAAAACCTCCTAAAATATAATGTTTGTTTAAGCAACTGTTCCATCTTTTAACTTAATAAGCTCTACCTCGTAACCTATATGCAATACCTAAAATTAAATCAATAACTTTCATCTTAATAGCACTGCACTGTTTATCATAAAAGACATATTCACGCACAGTTTTCAACTCATATAAATTCAATATAATTGATTTGCCTATTTTTTGTGCAAAACTTAGCCTCTTAAAGTTATGTTTTTTGTAGTATCTATAATCAGCATAAAGACCAGAGTAGATATAGTGCTCTAACGATTCATTAAGGTATGCCCTTGCACCTTCATAAAGATAGGTCTCATTGCCAGCATACTCCAACTCTGATAACTCCAATGAGCGTTTCACACTTTTGTAGATCATCTCTGCCACAGCTTGATCATCTTTTGCATCATCAAACACTGCTCCGCAAAAATTTGCCCTCTCAAGCTGAGAGTACATCTCAAAATAGTTAAAAATTGTTCGACCATCTATCCTGTTTCCAGATACTATGCACAGGAGCTGCTTGCCAATTAATGTTGGAATGTGGTTAGAAAAAAAACGTCTATCTAAAAACTGCTTCCACTTCCAAGATAGAAATCTATCTTTTTGTGTTCCTAAATAGATAATTACATCTGCTCTCATAACCCTGTTTTTATAAAAGGGGACAAACCCATCTTTTATAGAGCATCTATTTTCAAGACCGCACTCAAAACAGCTTATGCAGCCACATTTTATATCAAGATCGTTTAAATCGTAGTGCTCCATAGTATCAGGGCAAATCTTTTTTAAAAAATCAGTAAAGCCATCAAGCGGCTTGCCGTTTAACTTGTCGCTAATAACAAGAACCTTTTTTGATGAGCTAAGTTTTTTATATTTTATACTCTCTACATCAGAAGATTTAAAAATATAATCAGACTTTTTAATTGGCAGTGTCTCTCTTGGATGCTCAAAATTGTTGTTAACATCAGCTATAAAGTTTTTAATAAATTTTAGATCAACAGGTTCAACCATTCCAGCAGAGAAATGACCGCAATATCGCATATTTAAATCTTCGCATATTTCACGCATATAATCTATCGCTACGGTATCGTATAGTTTAATAGATGAGAGGATTACTACTGCTGGTTTATTCGCAAAATAGTGTTGAAAATCTCTATCAAAAGTTAGTTCAATAAATCGTTTTAATTCAGAAGGGATCAAGCCAATATAGACAGGGGTTGACCATATAACAGCATCAGCATTTTTTATATCGCTCAGTATATCCAAAAAATAGCTTTCGTTTGCAGCAATCTTATTTATCTCATTAGAGATTCGATAAATTTTAAACTCTATTTCAGGAAAGGCATTTTTAATTCGCTCTATTTTAGCTAAATTCATGCTGTGCTGTTTTATGTTTTTAGTAGTGCCATTTAAAACGATAAACTTCATAAATATCTACTCCTCAAAAATTGACTCTAAATGAATTGAAAAATCTTGAACCATTTTTTTTATTCGAGCTTCTGTAAATGCTCTGCTGTTGTAGTTCCATACTATGTGCAATGCCCCTTGTGCAATAGCAGCGTTTATATCTAAATCGTGGGTTATTGGCGCGTTTTTCGCAACTGATAATCCACTATCTTCTGATGCTGGCTTAAAGATGCCTCTGCCATAAGCTTCAAATTCACCAAGATAGTTAAAGTTGATATTTGACTCCTTATAAGAAGAAGAGGATAAAATCTCTGAGACTTTAGGATTGAGATACTTCAAAAGTCCCCAGCCGATCCCGCTGTTTGGAGTAAGTTTTATAGATTGATCAATTTTAATTATATCGTTTTTAATAGACTCTTTTTTTGCATCTTTTTCTAATCCATCAATATCTGATGCATTAATAACTATCGGGTAAACCGCGGTAAACCAGCCAATAGTTCGTGATACGTTAATATTATCGAACAGCTCTGGTCGTCCGTAGCTCTCTAACGATATTAGCGTAGAGCTTTGAGAATGCTGGCACCTAAAGCACCAAGCTAAAGGTGCAAGCAGGAGTTTATCAACTCCTGTGTTTAAATTTATAGCAGCTTGCTTTAATTTTTTGGTCGTTTCAACACTTAACTGCATCTCAAAAATAGCCATATCAGCCATAAAAGAAGTTTTATGCTCTTTAGCCTCTTCCATTGGCAGACGACCAGTTATGGTTTGCATCAGATTGCTCCAGTAGTCTTTTTCAGCTTCAAGAGTGCGACTAAGTGCATACTCCTCTAACGATTTAGCCCACACTGCAAATGGATCGCTCTTTTGTGGAAGCATTATTGTTTGACCTGCTTGATGCTGATTATAGGCAGATTCTAAATCTTCCAACAAAATTCGCCACGAAACAGCATCTCCCAACAGATGGTGCATAACTATAAATAGCCTATCTCCATCTGAAAGTTGAAAGAGAATAAATTTGATTAATGGTGGTGATAATAGATCAAAAGATGATTGAGCCTTATCTGCAATTTGCCCAATCTCTTTTTTAGCCGTTTTAAGATCAAAATCTCTAAGATTTATAACTTCAAAAATGGGATTATTTGATTTATCTATAAAATCGTTTTTTGTATGGACTATTATCTCAACACTACTACTATCAGTCGCTTTTGAACAGCTTAGACGCAGCATATCGTGGTGATTAACTACCGCATTAATTGTAGCCTCTATTGACGAGGGTTTTAAATGGGTTTTGCTGTAAAAAATATCAGCATGGTTAAAGTGGTTTGCGTGAGCTTTAAAGTGGTTAAAAAACCAGAGATAGATAGGTGTTTGCGTTACTTGTCCGCTAAATTCAGATTCGATTTTTATATCTAACTTTTGAGTTGAATCTTCAAATTTTGCTCCATGTTTGGCAAGATCAGCAACAGTTGTCCACTTAAAAATATCTTTGACACGAACGATAATTCCCTCTTCTCTTAAAAGTGCAACCATTCTAATTGCCTTAATTGAGTCTCCGCCAAGCGTGAAAAAATCATCATTGCGACCAATGGCACTCTTTTGGGTAGCATCGCGATTAAAGAGCGTTTGCCAGACTGATAAAATTTTTGCTTCTAACAGGCTCACAGGCTGAGATTTTGCTCCATTTGCAGCCTCTTTAATCTGATCTTGCATCGCTTTGGCAGGATCAGGCAAAGCACGTTTATCTATTTTGCCGTTAATGGTTAAAGGAAACGCATCAAGCAGAATAAATAGAGATGGAATCATGTAGGGCGGAAGCAACTCAGATAGATGCGACTTTAGCGCAGATGAAGATGGGCGTGATTTAGTAACAATGTAGGCTGCCAATTGGTTGTTTGCATCTTCATCTCTCCATACAGTTACAAGGGCATCTTTAACATCAGCAAATTTTTTAAGTGCAGTAGATATTTCTCCAGGTTCAATTCTAAAGCCTCGTATTTTCACCTGCTCATCAACTCGCCCTAAAAATTCAATATCACCAGTAGGTAGCCATCGACCAAGATCACCAATTCGATATATACGCCTATTTGCAGCAGCATCTATAGTAGAAAAAATGTTCGATATTTGATCCGTAAATGGATTGTCGATAAACTTTTCTGCTGTTAGATCATCTCTTTTTAGATAACCTCGAGCCAGCCCCACACCAGCAAAGCAAAGCTCTCCAGAGATGCCAATTGGAACAGGATTTAGATGTTTATCCAATATAAAAACAGCGTTATTTGCAATTGGCGGTCCAACTGGAATCGTATCTGTATAGATTCGATTAGGATCAACTCTATGAAAAGAGGTACAAACCGAAGTTTCAGTGGGTCCATAAGCGTTAAAATATCTCTTTGTTTGGCTATAAAATAGGGCATCTTCTTTGATTGCTGGCTCGCCAGCAGTGATAAGCACTTTTAAATGTGGCATAGAGTTACGCGGTAGCATCTTTAGGTAAACAGGTGGAAGAGTTATCGCAGTTATCTCTTTTTTTTGCATATAGTCGATAAATTGAGCAGTATCTTGAATCTGCTCTTTATCAATCATAACAACTGCTGCACCGCACAGAAGAGCCATAAAAATCTCAGACATTGATGCGTCAAACATCAAAGTTGCAAATTGAAGGACTCGCTCATCTGATTTTATCTCAAAACCCTCAATTTGAGCCAATATCATGTTGACAAAGCTGCGATGCTCAACCATGACCCCTTTAGGCTCTCCTGTTGAGCCTGATGTGTAGATGATGTAGGCTAAATCAGTAGGCATTGAGGTGTGCGTTAAGTTTGACTCTTCTAAGCCATCTAAACTATTGTCTAAAAATATCGAACTATCTCCAATATCAACTATTTTTTTGGGATTTAAACGTCCTGCTAACTCTAAATTTGGCGATGCTGTTATAATCACCTCTGCACCGCTATCACAGAGTATGTATTCAAGACGTTTAATTGGACTTTCTGGATCAAGCGGAAGATATGTTCCACCAGATTTTAAGACCCCTATCAACGCAGATGGCACCTTTTCGCTTCGATTTAAGAGCACAGCAACAGGCATATCACTCTTAATATTGCAAGTTTTGCGAAGATAATACCCAAGTGCGTTTGATGCGTTATTTAGCTCTCTATACGATAAAATTTTGTCTTGATAGATAACAGCAACACCATCAGGGGTCTTTTTAGCCTGCTCTTCAAAGAGTTCGACAAGAGTTTTATCGTAAGGAAACAATCGAGTGTGGCTACTAAAGCCAGAGGTTAGCATCTTATATTCGTCTTGAGTTAGCATATTGAGCCTGCTTATCGCTGTTTCAGGCTCTTTTGTGGCACTTAATATAACTGATTTAAAATGACTAGAAAGACGCTCAATAGTCTCTTTTGCGAAGAGATCACTATTGTAATTTATATCTAACCTCATCCTATTATCGTTTTGTGAAAATATTAGGGTTAAATCAAATTGACTCTGTTTAAGCTCAAAATCAAACTCTGAAATTGTAAGATTAGGTATGGACGCCTCAACTTTAATGTTATTTTGAACTACTAACATAACATCAAAAATAGGGCTTCTGCCAACATCTCTTAATACGTTTAGCTCCTCTACAAGTCGATCAAATGGATAGAGCTGGTGATCAAAGGCATCAGTTACTGTTACTGCCACTTCTTTTAAAAGTTCGCTAAATCTCATCTCTGGATTTATCGCATCTCGAAGGGCAAGGGTATTGACAAAAAAACCAATCTGATTTTCAAGGTCTGCGTGATCTCTGCCAGCCACTGGAGAGCCGATAATAATATCCTCTTGCGATGTATAGCGAAACAGAACTACCTTTAAAATAGCCACAAGCCCCATAAATAGACTAACTCTTTGGCTATTGCAAAAATTGATGAGAGGAGCAATTTCGTCATCTAAAAAGTCGATACGAACTACACTTCCCGAATAGGTTCTAACAAGTGGTCTTGGAAAATCTGTTGGCAGATTTAAAACTGGAATCTCACCCTTTAATTTTTCGTGCCAGTAAGCTCTGTGTTTATCCAATTCTGACGATGCAAGACGGCTATTTTGCCACGCTGCAAAATCTTTGTATTGAAGAGCCAAAGGGGGTAGTTTGAGTTTTTGCCCCTTAATAAGCATCTGATAGAGAGTTAAAACTTCGTTTTCTAAGATAACAAGAGACCAACCATCGCAAATAATATGGTGCATATTAAGAAGTATCACATGCTCTATATCAGATAATTTAAGCACAGTTGCACTCCAAAGCGGTCCATTTGTAAGATCAAAAACCTGATTTGGCAATCTCGTAGCCAACTTACAGGCAGCCTCTTTAGGTTCAATCTCTTGGCTAAGATCAATCTCTGAGATTAGAAGTTTTGGGTTATCTAAAATTTTTTGGTAAGGTTCATTCGCTTTTTCTACAAAAACAGTTCGTAATGATTCATGTCGATTAGCAACAAACTCAATAGCCTCTTTAAAGAGCTTTGGCTCAAATTTGCCTTTAAATAGAAATCCAGCAGATTGGTTGTAGGCTGTAAAGCTCTCCTCCATCTTATCAAGAATCCAAAGACGGCGTTGAGCGTGCGATGCTTCGTAATCATGCTTAGAAGGTAAGGTTGGAATGGTTAAGACAGCTTTAATATTTGGGCTTGATTTAACCTCAATCAGAGAGCTTAATGTGCGAATATCAGTGTGTCGAAAAAACTCTTGCAGAGTTATCTCTACACCTGAAATCTTATGGATTCGAGATATTATACGAGTAGCCCTTAAACTGTGCCCCCCGATCTCAAAAAAATTATCGTCAATACCGATCCTATTTTTTTCTAAAATCTCCTGCCAAATATCGACAAGTTTTTGTTGAATATCGTTTTGTGGAGCCACAAATTGAGTTAAAATTTTTCGATCTTTATAATCGTTATTACTATCATCAAGACTATTAATCAAAACCTCTTCTATATCTTTTCTGATATAACTTTGGTATATCTTTGCCTCATCAGGTGTTAAGATAGCAATAGCGTCAACCATAATTGACTTGTCAGCGATTACAGCAGATGCAGCACGCTCAAGGTGAGTTGGTATTAGCTTTACTAACGCTTCCTCAAAGACCGCTGGATTGAACATAATATCGTATCCAATCGTGCTGCCCGGAAAAACCTCAACAGTTAAATCGTAATTTGTCTGCTCAAATTGATCAAAGTTAGTAAGAGATAGAGCCATTTGACTTTCGCCTAAAACATCAGATGGATCAGGGTAGTTTTCAAACACAAGTAGTTGATCAAATAGATTTTGACGCAGAGGAGTTGAGGCTTGAATATCAGCAAGAGAGCAATAGTGAAAATCGCGTGCAGCAGTTGATTCGCTCTGCAAACGAGTCAGTAAATCTTCAAAAGTGTCTCCTTCATAGTATCGTATTCTGACGGGAACTGCATTTATAAACAGTCCCACCATTCGTTCAACCCCTTGAATTTCGGTTGGACGACCAGAAACAGTTACCCCAAACACTGCATCTGTGGCGTTGTTATATGATGCCATAACAATCCCCCACAATGCTTGAAATAGCGTGTTTACAGTAACTTGGCAATGTAAGGAGAGATCGTTGAGCTCTTTAGAAATATCAGAAGACATCTCAAATTTCAGACGATTTGTAGTGAACTTAGCATCTAAAAGCTCTTGTGTAGTCTTTTCTATTCGAGGCAGCCCAGTTGCTCTTTTATAGCCATTAAGATAGTTTTGCCAAAACTCTTGAGCTATCTGGTTGTTTCTCCCTTTTAACCATCGAATATAAGCGTTAAACTGAATCGGCTCTGGAAGATTAAATTTTTTGCCTTGACTTAAAGCCGTGTATATTAATGCCAACTCTTCATACAGAACGCTTACACTCCAGCCGTCCATGATTATATGGTGAAAACTCCACACTAATGTATGAAAATCGGAATTTCGTTTAAACAGATTAACTCTGATCAATAAATCTTTAGTCAAATCAAAAGGGGTATTGCGATCTTGGACTCTAAAAGCCTCAATTTTCGCATTTTGCTCTTCGTATTTAAGGTGCGTAATATCTTCAACACGAATGGTAATTGACCGTTGCTTTAGAACTACTTGCAGAGGCTGCGGTACGTTTTTAAGGACAAAGATTGTGCGTAATACATCGTGCCTTCGTATCAGTTCATTCCATGCCTGTTCAAACATTGGAATATTTACCGCTCCAGTTACATTAAAACATGCCTGCTCAAAGTAGGTTGCCCCTCCTTGATCCATAAGGCTATGAAACAAAATTCCCTCTTGTAAAGGGGTGAGTGCATACAGATTTTTAACATTTCGTTTATCGAACATACAGCGATTCCAATTTTTGTTTTTAATTATTTAGTTGTATCAGAATTTTGCCTACGA
>JADFZO010000014.1:0-40122 GCA_015232465.1 Desulfamplus sp. | reverse complement strand
TTTTCCCCACCAACATTTATAATTTCAGAAGATCGACCTAAAATACGAATATAGTCGCCGTCAACCTCTACCTCATCTCCAGTATCAAACCAGCCATCATCAGTAAAAGGGCTTGGTGCATTAAGATAACCAAGCATTGCAGACGGGGTTTTGATCTGCAAAATCTTATCTACAATTCGATACTCAATACCAAAACCGCCAATTTTTAACCATAACGAGTCTGCACTTCGAGATTTGGAACTCAAAATTCCAATCTCTGATAAGCCGTAAGTCTGCTGCAATTTAATATCTGGAAATAGTTGATGAAATCTCTGCAATGTTGGAGCTGGCATAACTTCAGTCCCGTAAGTTACAAGCTTAAGTGAAGATAGATCAAATCGCTTCCACGCCTCTGAAAGCAGTAAAAGATTGATAAACGTAGGCGAAGTTGGCAGAAGCTCCACCTGATAAGTTTGAATTGCCTGACAAATAGCCTCTGGGGAGCGATCTTTAATTGTTACAGCACAACCTCCGTTGGCAAGTGTATAAAATATGGTATTGATTCCACCAATATGGTCAAAGAGCAAAAAGGTGAGAGTCCGCAAAGTTTTTCTCGGTCTCTTAAATTTCTCCAAAAGAGGGACAAAATCGTGCAGGGCAGCCTTGCTTTTGCCCGTAGAGCCAGACGAGAATAGAATCAGCCCAGGGTGGTTGCGATCTTTTAATGTCTGAATTAATGGGTGTTGGGTTGTCTGAACATTTTGATTAATAGACAAGATTTCTACCTCATCGTTTTCATTAATCGAAATTACCCGCTCAACCTCAGCAATACGACAAAACTCCTCTTTTTGTGCAGAAACAGTGCTACTTAAAGGGACAATTACGCACCTTTTCTCAATAAGTGCTAACATCAAAACCAGTGCATTAGGAGAGAAATCAGCTTCCAGAGCCACAACTTGATTTGGACAAACCTTAGCCTCTTTCATGCGTAATGATAAACTCTCTAAGGAGTTTAGAAGTTCTCTATATTTATAAATTCGATCCTGCCACACTAAAGCATCTTGATCTAAATTTTTTTCAAAAACTTGTCGTAAAAAAGTTATCATTTAATATTCCTGTTATCTCAAGAACAATTATCGTTTTACACCCCACCCAACATAACTACCTGTCCTGTAATAAAATTGCTCTCTTTTTTAATAAAAAAATCAATCACATTAGCAACATCTTCAAACGTACCTAAACGATGCAGAGCTTGACGATTAATAAGAGCTTGAATTTTATCCTCACTCACACCAGCAATAAGATCGGTCTGGATTGGAGTTGGTCCAACTGCATTTACCGTGATCCCAAACTCTGCAAATTCCCGCGAAGCTATCTGAGTCAGACAGACTACCGCAGCTTTTGAGGCAGCATAAACAGCCTCCCCTTCCAATTTTAAAGGCACAGCAACTGTAGAAAAATTGACAATTCGTCCAAAATTATTTTTTTTCATAAGTCGAGCAGATTCGCGGCAGAAGAGAAAAGTACCAACTACGTTTGTATTAAACACATTCTCAACCACAGAAGTTGGAGTCAATAATAGATGATTCATTGCAGCAATACCAGCATTGTTGATAAGATTATCTAATCGACCATACTTTGTTCGTATCGACTTTAGAACCAGTTTGACATCTGACTCTTGAGTTACATCAGCAATGTGGTGATCGTAGTTAGGATTAGCCCAATCTGCTGGCTTTCTACTGCACCCAATAACCTTGTGTCCTTGTTCAAGATAGTGGTTTGCTAAAAATCGTCCAATACCTCTGCTCGTTCCTGTGATAAGAGTTACTGGAGCGATATTTTCAGTTAAAATTGTCGTCATTCTTCCTCCTGCATCCTCTTTTCAATGTAGGCAGCTAATGCACCAATTGTGCGAAATGGGCTTTTTTTCTGACTCATAGCTTTTTCATCGGCTAATGTTAAGAATAGGTCAAATTTATCCTCTACAGCCTGCTCAACAGCTACAATCAAGTTGACAAGTTCGATTGATTTTAGAACTCCCCCCTCTCCAAAAAGTGCAGCATTTTCACCAGCAGCTACATCTATTTGAATCTTTAAACCCTCATTTAACTCCTCAGCTTGGACAATTATCAAATCTACAAGAGTTTTATATAAATCAGTTGTCATCTTCTATTTTCCTTAAATCTTCAAAAATTGATCTCAATCGGTTCAAATATATTTACATCAGATAGGTCAAGAGCCGCAACACCGCAAGAGAATCCCACGCCAAACCCGCATAAAATAGATTTTGTAAGCATTTCATCATTTACAAATCTATCTCTTTCTTGGCAGAGCATCAAAGGGATTGATGCTGCTGACGTGTTACCTGTATCTTTCATTGCCACTGGAACCTTGAGGGCAGGCACTTTCAATATTTTACGTAGATAATCAACGATAAATTTATTTGCCTGATGCAGACCAAAAAGCGTTACCTCTTCTTTGCTCCACCCAACCGCCTCAAGAGCTTGTGTAACTGCCTTTGGTACCTCTCTTAGAGCAAAATTCATAACTTCGATTCCGTTTATGAAAAGCTCTTCGTCAGAACGCAATCCGCCATCTGGACGCATATTTACCTGAGCTGTCTCATCGCTACGAGGCTGACGACTTCCTCCTGATGGAATTATAAGATGCTCTGCTCCGCTTCCATCGGTGTGAAATGCAAACCCAATCTGCCCATCTCCACGAGTTATTAAAGTCGCACTTCCTGCATCTCCAAAAACCATTCGTTCATTTTTATCAAGCGGATTGACGTAACAGCTAAGAACATCACCAGCACACATAAGAACAGAGCGGCAGCCTCCAGCAGCTACCATCATTGAGGCTTGATATAGTCCATAAATATAACCGCTACACCCATGATTTATATCAATAGCCACGCTATTTTTCGATAAGCCTAATCGCTTTTGAAGAGTGCACGATGTAGCAGGCAAAATGTAATCAGGTGTTTGGCTCACAAATACGATTCCGTCAATCTCGTTCGATATATTGGACTCTTTAACGCTCTCTGAATTGAGTATAAGATTGGTAGCAGCAACGCACATATCAGAAGCACATAGCCCCTCTGGTGCTTTACGAATACGCTCAATGCCGTTTGTTTTAATAATTCGACTTATCTCCTCTTCTCCAAATATCATATCAAGTTCGCTCAACTCTTCTATATCAGGCGGTAAGGCTGTTGCGATGCTGTGAATTTTTATGCCTTTAATGGTTGTTTGCATTAATATATCCTTATTGAAATAAGATTACATGATATTATAAGAGTTACTTACTCTTCTGTAAAATAGTCAGAGTCAATTCTTTTAATTTCGTAGTTTGAAATGCTTGTATAACTTCACGAGATGAGTTCACCATATCCGATCTACTCCACTATAAATATCGAACATAGCATCACTGCTCACAACTGGAATTTTTTCCATAAGAGATTGGGCAATAATCAAACGGTCAAAAGGATCACGATGATGATATGGTAAATTAACAATTCTTGCAACATGTGCTACAGAAACGGGTAACAGTTTTAAATCATTGATATGGAATTGGTTATCCCAAAACTGTTGGAAATCTCCTGTCAGCTTATATTTGCCAAGACTAATCTTGATGGCAATCTCCCAGATGCTTGCTGGACTTACTAAAACGAACCCTTTTGTTTCAAGAATCAGATTAAGTGCCTTTTTACTCAATCTTGAATCGTCTAAAATAAACCATAGTAAAGCCTGTGTATCTAATAACAGATTCATGGCATATATTCCTTGAAATCGTCAAGGTGTTCATCGTCTTCTGAGATTACATGGAGGATTCCTTTAGCACTTCCCTGCTGCCGCCTTTTCTTTAGGGAAATATCACGTTCTGGCAAGAGAACAACCAAACGTGCTATTTGCCCATAAGCAGATTTGAATTTCTCTGGCATATAAATAAAACCATTCTTATCAATCTGTGCTTCAAATTCTATGGTTTCCATATTTCTTGTTTTTATCCTTTTATCCCATCTAACACCTTATCAAGTTCATCAATCCCCAGACCATCAAAATCAATATCGCTTGGTGTGAGAGTCGCTTCTGCCTTATTAATGAGATGATCAATTACAGTTTCCAACTCTGATTTAAAGGTTTCCAAAAGATTTTGCATATCGTTTTCACGCAAGGCTTTTGTATTGTAGGTCAAAGCTATCTCTAAGCCATTTTCTGTTACAATGGCATTTATATCAATATCTTGAGTTATCTCAACCTCATTTCCAATGCACTGACCAGCACTCTCTTTAGCTATTGTAAATCCTTGTGCAATATCAGTGTCAAATCGACCTAAGTAGTTAAAACTTATGGCTGGAAGAAGAGTCGATTGCTCCAACTTTTGAGATAAATATCGCAAAACCCCATAACCAAATCCGTTTTTAGGAACTTTGCGTAGCGTCTCTTTTATATGTTTAACCTGATAAGAAATATCGTCAGTTTTAGGTAGATCAATAACCACAGGATACATCGTAGTAAACCACCCCACAGTACGATTTATATCAATATCTTTAAAAATTTCCTCTCTGCCGTGCCCCTCTAAATTTATGAGCGTTGCGGGAAAAGAGTGCCACGTTGACAACGCCCGTGCAAGTGCTGTAAGCAACAGATCATTTGTCTGTGTTCGTAAAGTTTGATGGGCAGTGCTAAGAAGATTGCTTGTGTGCTCTGGATCAAGATAGATATTTAAAGTGGCTGTATCGCGTTGATAAACCAGCCCTTGAACAGCACTCTCTCCATTAAGAGGCAGGGTTGCAACATTATGATTTTCAACTGATTTCCAATACTCAATCTCTTTCATCAGTTCAGAATCAGTTGCAAACTGATTTACCTTTTCCGCCCATGTTTTAAAGCTGTGAGTTTTAGCAGGTAGGCTAACCTCTTCTCCAGCTTTAATCTGCCTGTATGCAGTCTCTATATCTTCTGATAAAATACGCCAAGATAGACCATCAACTATCAGGTGGTGAAGTACTAACAGGAGACGATCTCCATCTTCCATTCTGATTAGACGCGATTTCATAAGCGGACCGTTTAAATCTATTTGCGATTGAACCAAATTCGTTATTTTTAATAGTGAACTCTCTGGGTTTAGCTCGCCTCTTAAATCAAGGAACGAGAAGTCAAGAGGAAGATCAACTCCTTGATTTTCTTGGATTATATCTCCATCTTTAACTATGTTAAATCTCATACGTAGAGCGTCATGGTGGTTTTGAACTGCAACAAGAGCTTTTTCTAACGCAATATGATCCATCTCTTCTGAAGAGAGTATCAATTGAGCCTGATTAAAGTGGTGAAGATCGTTTTTATGGTGGGTAAAAAACCATCTTTGCACAGCACTCAGAGGCACAGTGCCACTAACAGCAGATTGATCAACCATAATCTTTGCTGGACGAACATGTCGTGCTAAATCAGATATAGTTGGATTTTGGAAAATATCGCGAACCTCAATCAGCTGATTTTCTCGTGCAAGCAACGAGACCATCTGAATAGCTTTAATCGAATCTCCGCCTAAGTTAAAGTAGTTATCAAAAATACCTATATCAGAAAGACCAAGAATCTTTTGCCACACACGTAAAAGCATCTTTTCAGAAGGTGTATGAGTAGTTTTATCGTCTCTATCTGTCGCATCATCAGCTTTATTAGATTGTGATAAAGCAACATCTGGTGAAGGAAGATTAGTTCTATCAACTTTTCCAGAAGGATTTAGAGGCATACGCTCTAAAGGTACAAAATGGGCAGGAATCATGTAACCCGGCAGCCTCTCTGACAAAAAGGTGCGCATAGCCTGTGCGTTAAGCATTTTTAATGAGTCTTTAGAAGCTGTAAAGTATGCTACAAGCTCTTTATTAAAGCCATCTTCAAGCACTCGAACCATAACAATAGCCTGATTAATATCAGGGTGCTCTATAAGTGCGTTTGTGATCTCACCAAGTTCGATGCGATAACCACGAACCTTGACCTGATCATCATTGCGACCAAAATAGTGCATAATACCGTCAGAGTCCCAACTGCCCATATCGCCAATTCTATACATTCTCTCATTAGGAAATAACGGGTGATAAGAGAACTTTGTCTCATTTAACTCTGGTCTATTTAAGTACCCCCTGCAAATACCATCTCCCCACGCACAAAGCTCACCCGGTATTCCAACTGGAACTGGCTGGTTATTTGCATCTAAAATAGTTATCTTTGAGTTCGCACTTGGTCTTCCAATTGGAATCTCGTTTGGATATAGTTTTTCAATCTCAAAAAGCGTGGTGTAGATGGAATTTTCTGTTGGACCGTATCCGTTAAAGAGTCGAATTTGTGGATACGCCTCTTTAACTCGGTTTATATGTGGAGTCGATAACTTTTCACCACCAACAAGAAGCTGCTCTACCCCCTTAAACATTGATATATCTGCCTCTACAAACTGGTTAAAAAGGCTGGTTGTCAGCCACATGGTTTTAATTTTATGCCCCTGTATGTATCTCTTCATTTTGGGGGCTTCAAGTATTGCAGATTCAGGAGGCACGCAAACAGTGCAGCCATTTATAAGCCCTCCCCAAATCTCAAACACATGGACATCAAACGAAAATGCCGTAGTTTGAGCCATAGTTACGCCACGTTTTAAGATAAGACCATCAGGTTTATAGATGAGCCTCATCATCTGACGATGCTCTAAAAGCGTCCCTTTAGGAAGACCAGTAGAGCCAGATGTGTAAATGACAAATCCAAGATCACTGCTACTTCGTTCAACTTTTGGATTCTCAAGAGCCTTAGAAGCTGTGCTATTATTAGAGATTTTGTCGAAAAATTGAGGAACATCAATAACAGGGCAGAGATCATCTATTTTTGAGAGTTTATCTCGCATCACATTTTCATCAGTTAATATAACCTTGCAGCCAGTATCTTTGAGTATAAATTTTATTCTATCTGGAGGATTGGATAGATTTATCCCAACATAAGCAGCACCAGTTTTAAGAGATGCAAACATAGCTGCTGGAACTAAGTGACTTTTTTCCATAATCACAGCCACAACATCTTCTTTTTTAAGATCAAAATCTGAAAGAAGCCTATACGCAAGGCTATTGCCAAGATAATTTAACTCACTGTATGAGATAGTTTTATCTTCAAAAGCTATTGCGATGTCATTAGGATAACGGGCAGCATTCTCTTCAACAAGTTCAGTTACGGTTTTGTCTTTTGGATATGGTATTTCAGTTCGATTAAATCCAAAAAGGACAAGCTCTTTTTCCTCTGGTGTCATAATTTCAAGAGAGTAGATAGGCTCTTTTGGAGTAGAAAGAACGCTTTTAGTTAGAACCGATATATGCGATGCAAGTCGAACAATACGCTCTTTTAAAAAGAGATCAGTGTTGTACTCAATCTCCATAGATAAGCTATCTGTGCCTGCTCCAAAAGTGAAAGTTAAATCGTATTTAGCAGTAGGATTTAAAAAATCTAAAACCTCTGCTGTCAATCCTTCAACAGATGGCATCTCTCTATCTTTGTTATGAAAAACCAACATAACATCAAAACCAACATTTCGACTTAAATCTCTCTCTATTGCTAAATCTCCAACTAATCTGTCAAACGGATATATCTGATATTCAAAAGCCTCAGTAGATGTTTTACGAACACGAGAAAGAAAACTATCAAAGTCATCTTTAGCTGAAACATTATCTCTTAGAGCAAGCATATTTATATAAAGACCAATCTGATTTTCTAAGTCAGTATGAGTACGAGATGCAATCGGTGTTCCAATTATTATGTCTTCTTGTCCTGTGTAGCGATAAATAAGAGTCTTGATTAAGGCTGTTAATAGCATAAAAATAGTTGATTGACGCTCTTTTCCAAATTCAATAAGTCTTTGGTAAATATCAGGATCAAACTCAAAAGTTAATCGATCTCCGTTCGCTGTCTGCATCATTGGACGAGGGTAATCAGTAGGCAGATTTAATATGGGTAGCTCCCCAGATAGTTTGTTTTGCCAATAGCTTCTTGCAGCCTGCATCTTTGCCCCTTGCTCCTGAATATTGTGCCATGCCACATAATCTTTATAGTGAATTGTAAGAGGCACAAATGGATCAATATAACCCTTATTAGAGCCATCTTTACGAGCTTCTTCAATTGCCGAATAGTAGGTTAAAAGCTCGCTCATAAAAATATCTTGTGAGAGTGCATCAGTTACAATATGGTGAACATTAACGCCAATAACATGCTCTTTATCTGCAACTTTAAAGAGCCTTACCCTCATAAGAGGCCCCTTTTCAAGATTAAAGGCTTTCGCTGCATCTTTAGCCAACTCTGCTTTAACTTGCTCTATTGAGGCTGCTTTATCGAATTTCTTAGTAAGATCGTTAATTGGAAGGTTAAATTCCACCTCTTTATGTATAACCTGACGTGGCTCTCCATCAATTATCTTAAAAGTTGTGCGTAACGATTCATGCCTTCTAATTACTGCTCTAAATGCCTCAGTAATGCTATTTATATTAAGATCACCCTTGATTAAGTACGCACCCGGAATGTTATAGGCAATAAAATTGGGATCCAACTGCTCAAAAATCCACAATCTTCTTTGTGCGTGAGATACAAGATAGTTATCAGCTTGAGCAATCGGCTCAATATGGTCTTTATCAGTATCACTACTTGTTGGGATAATACGCTCTAAAATTTTGGCAAGATGTCGTATTGATGGATTATCAAAAAAATCACGTATTGCAACCTCTATACGAAATTCGGCAAAAATACGCGATATTATTCTGATTGCATTTAATGAGTTGCCACCAAGTTCAAAAAATGGGGTATTTACGCCAACTCGTTCAATACCCAGAACTTCGCCATATATTGAGGCTAACCGTTTTTCTGCCTCATTTTCTGGAGCTGCATAAGGGATACGGTCATAGATTAAATCTTCAGGTTTGGGAAGTCTTCTTCTGTCAATTTTTCCGTTTATGTTAAGTGGAAAGGAATTTAGTTGAACAAAAAACGATGGAATCATATAAGATGGCAAAAATTGAGATAAAAATTGACGCAAACCAGATGATGATACCCTGCTATCTTCAGAAGAGATCCCCTCTTTTAAAGTGTAGTAACAGACCAATCTATTTTCACTATTTGATGTTGCATGTGCTACAACTACAGGGCGTTCAATAGCTTCATGGGCAAATAGATTGCTCTCTATTTCTGCCAACTCAATACGAATTCCGTTAATCTTAACTTGACTGTCAAGTCGTCCGATAAACTCCACTTGTCGATCCTGCTGATAACGCCCTAAATCACCAGTTTTATAGATAATATCATGCTCAGTAGTAAGCGGATTTTGGATAAAACATTTAGCTGTAAGTTCGTTGTCTTTGTAGTATCCATGACTCATAAATGGGGTCTTTATATGAATCTCTCCAATCTCTCCAACTTTGCAGAGGCGATTATCTTTTAAAATAAGAATCGCAGTATTGCTAATAGGTTCGCCTAAAGGGATAATGCGATTAGGTTCAGTTGGTCTCTCTTTAATTCGATAGTGAATTTTGGCTAACGTGGTCTCAGATGGTCCGTAAAGGTTTGTAAGTGCGATCCTATCTTCTACAAGCTCAATCCACTCAATAACATCAGCACCATAAAGAGCCTCACCTGCCAACAGGATATTTTTTAGTTGAGGTAGAGGTTCGTAGTTAGCATTTACGCTTTTTCGTGCCTTTAGCTCCTTTCTAATAAGACGAAACATAGTTGGAACACAGTGTACCAAGCTCAATCCAGAGCGTGTCATCCAATCGACAAGTTGCGGTATATTTCTCATGGTCTCAAGGTTTGGTATGCAAAGAGTTCCACCAGCAAGAAGAGGAACAAAAATATCGCGAAACGACACGTCAAATGTAGTAGGGGCAAATAGGCTTACCTTCACATTGTCATCAAAACCAAATGCAGATATTTCCCAATTAATAAAGTGGCTTAGAGAGACAAGTTTTCCTAAAATTGCCTTTGGCTCTCCTGTTGAGCCAGATGTAAATATGATGTAATTTGGTGCTTGCGGATCAGGAGTTTCGTCAAGATTTGCATCAGAGAATCTATTTTTTTCACTATTTATCTCTGCTAACTTATCTTTGGTTAAAATAATTTGAGGCTCAGTTTTATTTAGCATAAATTCAAGCCTTTTTGGCGGGGCATCTGCATCTAAGGGCATGAAGACTCCCCCTGCCTTTTGCACAGCAATTACACTCATTATATAATCAATACCTGCTGGAAGAGATAGACCAACCACAACTTC
Source organism: Desulfamplus sp. (assembly GCA_015232465.1). Lineage (GTDB taxonomy): Bacteria > Desulfobacterota > Desulfobacteria > Desulfobacterales > Desulfobacteraceae > Desulfamplus. The sequence goes on along the minus strand of JADFZO010000014.1, from coordinate 29,856 downwards.
CGATTTTACCCCCATCTCTTTTAGAGCATAGGCTATTTGATTTGCCCCTCTGTTCAAATCCCTATACGATATACTACGCGACTCCTCTTCAACTGCAACTCTATCTGGAAAACGTGCTGCTATATGTTCAAACACTCGGTGTAGAATTTTTTTATCCATATTTATCTCCACTTTGTTAAACTTCGATAAGCTAAATATTAAACAACTCCAAAAAAACGCCAAAAGTCAACACAATCATCAGTAGATCATTTTCAAATGTCTGACTAAGTGTAAAGCCATCATCTCTGTATATTTTTTTTAAGTTTTCGACAGTCTCTGGGTTAAAATAGCCCTGCCGTTTAATTGTCTCAAATGAGAGAATATCCTCAATCCATTCAATCTGCTGACGGAGAAGATAAGGGCTTCCCGGCGCTACAAAGGCAAATTTGGTACGATTAGTTATAGCCTCTGGCAGATGACGTTGAGCCATCTTTTTTAACAGATATTTTTCGACTCCGTTATGTATTAAAAGATGAGGAGGCAGAGTCGTAACAGCGTCAATAAGATCAACATCTAAAAATGGGTAACGAGCCTCAACTGAATTGGCAAACGCTGCTCTATCACCATGATCAGCCAGCAGATGATCTGCAATGCGAAGTTTAAAATCAACATAAGAGCGTTTATGGACAGGGTGAAGCCCTTTAATCCTCTCATGCAATATTACAGCTCTATTTGTGCAGTCAAAATCGTTTAAGGATAAGGCAATATCATTTGAGTAGATCGCCTGCTTGATTTCGTTAAATAGATAAAAATTGCGTTCATACAAAAATTGCGGATCACCCCAAACTCTCTGTCGTATCTCTTGATCAAGCATCTCATCAACATCAGCCATTGATGAGGCAGCAGAGCCTCGTTCAATATCAAACCTATACCCCACATAACCAGCAAAAAGCTCGTCTGCCCCTTCACCAGTAAGTACAACTTTTATCTGATTTTTCCGCACCAGCTCTGACAATACAATAGAGCATGTGTTGTAAGACTCTTTAAGAGGCGTTTCAGCGTGATAAACAGCCTGCTTTAACCGATCTGCTATGTGGTGAAAATCAAAAAGAGTTTCGTGGTGTAAAGAGCCAACTTGAGTAGCCATAATATGCTGATAATGACGCTCATCAATGTTTGATTGTGTAAATCCAATCGAGAACGAATGACGTTTCTCTTGCTGAATTTGCGAAATAAATGATGCGACCAAAGATGAGTCCAACCCTCCGCTTAAATAAAAACCAACTGGCACGTCAGCTTGCAATCTTCTCTCAACTGCCTGTTTAAGAGCTGTTTCAATTCTATCAATGCAATCTGTCTCTGTTGCTTCTAAATTGATCTCATCAGCTTTAGGGTATGTTAAATCCCAATATTGACGAACTTTCACGTTTGCATCTTCTACCAAAACAAGATGACCCGGAGGTACTGAATTTATATTCTCAAACATGGTGTTTGGGCTGATTGGTCCGGGAAATGTCAATATCTGGTCAAGTGTTGTCATATTAACTTTTCGAGGGATTTGAGGATAGCTTAAAATAGCCTTGATTTCTGATGCAAATATCAAACTTTTATCAAAAATCGTGTAAAATAGCGGTGCAATACCAACGTGATCCCTTGCAAGAAGAAGTTTACCTCTATTTTTATCGTAAATTGCAAATGCAAATTGCCCTACCAAACGGTTGACCATATCTGGTCCCATCTCTTCGTAAAGATGTGGCAACACCTCGACATCAGTAAATGAGCGAAAACGGTGTCCCATGCTTTCCAACTCAGCACGCAACGCTTTGTAATTAAAAATCTCGCCATTGCAGACGCAAGAGATAGATCGATCTTCGTTAAATAGAGGCTGCTGTCCCGTTGCAAGATCGATTATAGATAACCTTCTAAAGCCAAGCCCCAAAGCTCCATCTGTGTAAATTCCATCGTCATCTGGACCACGATGGATAAGTTTATCAGACATAGCTTTAATAAGCTCTGGTGCTACTTGCCTATCAGACTCAAAATGGAGAATACCGTTAATTCCGCACATGGTTAATTAAGATTTCCTTATTTTCATAAATTTTCACGTCTATTTTACTTTACCTATAACTACATTTCTTGTTGCAATTTCTGCATGTAGTTTTGGTTGAATTTGAATGTTGAATTTATCTAAATATTTTTCTTTTAGCGGTTCAACTCCATCTTCTTTACACATATCAAGAAAGACTTTTAAAGAAATAGCCCCCTCTTTACGTAATCCGTCAATATCTTTTGCATAGAAATCAGCACCACCATTAAGACCTATAAATTCACCTCTAAACATTTCAATCTCAGGGTCATACTGCACTATAGCCTTATAGTCTTCAATTTTCATTGTATTAATCATGGTTCAACTCCATTTTCACTAAACCATTTACGAATGCTTGCCACAGCCCCTTTGTCCGTATCAGGGGATGAGTGCGGTCTATGAAAAACATGTCTTTCTCCAAACAATTTAACTCCGACTCGAGAACCTTCACGTTCTGATAACTCAGCACCAAGAGCAATAAAAAGAGATTCAATATCAGTCCATTTAATATTAGAACTAACAGGTCGAGAAAAGATCAATTCTAATGTTTTATGGTGTTTTCGACTTAGATCAATCATATCAAAACTCATCATCAATATTCATGGCTGATGCAAGAAAATCTGCCTCTGCTCCAAGCTCGTCAGATGAGGTAAGTAGCCCTTTAAGTTCTCCAACGCTCATATCTGGATTTTTAGCTACTGCCTCAAACAAGGTGGTAATATCTTTAGATACAGAGCTTATCTTATCAGTTGAATATACATCAGAGTTATATCGAAGATCAAAATTGATATTTGGCATAGGATAAATTTCAACCGAAAGATCGTAATTTGTCTGCTCCATAGCCTCTAAATCGCTAAATTTAAACCCTACATCAAACTCCTTTTGAAGCTCTTCTAACTCATCACCTAATGGGTAATTTTGAAAAATTAGAACATGATCAAGAAGTTGAGCCTCAAGCCCGCAAGCACTCTGAATAGATGCTAAAGAGATAAAATGGTGAGGCTCTCCAGCAAGACTCTCTGATTGAAGATTTCTGATTATATCACCAAAAGGGGTAGTATCTGGCAATTTTACCCGTACTGGAACAGAGTTGAGAAAAAGCCCAACAATGCTTTCAACATTTGGCACTGAAGCAGGGCGACCTGAAACAGCAGCCCCAAAAACAACATCAGAGACGCCATTAGCCTCAGCTAACAGCAACCCCCAAATAGATTGAACTAAGGTATTTATGGTTATTTGACGCTCTTTTGCAATTTTGCTTAACTGCTGGCTAAGATCAGAATTTAGACCAAAGCTGTAAAGGCTTTGAATATCAGAACCATCTTTAATATTTCCTGATAAATCGCGTGGCAGTGATGTGATAGGTTTAAATCCCTCTAAATAATCGCTCCAGTAGCTCAACGATGCCTCGTAATCTGCTTTTTCCTCTAACCAGCTAATATACTCTCTATATTGTGGGGCAGGTGTGAATTGCGGTTTTTTCCCTCTGCTTAAATCCATATAGGCTAACTGCACATCTTGAATCAAAAGCCCTAAACACCAGCCGTCCATAAGAATATGGTGATAACTCCAGATAGCAGCATACTTCTCAGCCCCAATCTTAAAAATATTCATTCGCATCAAAATATCTCGATCAAGCTCAAACCCCTTTTGACGCTCATCTATTTTGTAATTTTCGATTTTAGCACCATGATTCTCAAGAGTTGAAATATCTTCATAGTGCCAATCTATCGAGCCTGATCTTTTGACCACTTGCAGAGGTCTTGGAACGCCTTTGTATATAAAATTTGTGCGAAGTATGTCATGCCTTAAAGTAACTATGTTCCAAGCCATTTCAAACCACTGAAGATTTAGTTTTCCATTTAACGAAAAGCTAAACTGCTCAAAATATGCAGAGTCTTTAGAGTAAAGGCGATGAAAGAGCATATTCTCCTGCATTGGAGTCAAGGGGTATATATCTTGAATCTCAGTTGGGGCTAATCTGTTCTCTTTTAGAAGTGTTCCAAATTGCGGTAAAGATAACTCTTTCCATGTAAAATCAGATGGCGTTAGCTCTTGAATTTTACGCGATGAACAGTGATCTATAATCTGAATAAGATAATCTTTTACGATTGCACCAAGACGGCGTATTGTCTCATATTGATATTGGTTTTTTGAGTAGTAGATTTCAATATAAAGTTTTGATTTTCGTATCTCTGCTTCAAGTTCTAATGTGTATTGTCGCCCCATTTCTGGGTGAATAAGTTCGAGATGCTCCGCTGGCTCTATTCTAAATAGTTCATTTTCTGCATCAACAACCCCTAAGTAGTTAAAGCTAATAGATGGCTCTAATCTATTTTGAATCTCAGAGTTTAAAAGAGGATAGAGAAGACCAAAGTTAAATCCACGATTAGGAACGCTATGCAGACTCTCCTTAATCTGCTTAATCGCCAATCCAAGCTCTTCTGCGTTAGACTCTGGTAACTTTAGCATAACAGGATACGAAGTTGTAAACCAGCCAACAGTACGAGAGATGTCAATATTGCTGTCAACATCATTAGCAATAGCTCTATCTATCAAATCTCGACCATGACCTTCAAGTGCAATTAAAACTGCATTAATATTGCCCCAATAGCGTAATCCTTTAGCCAACGCAGTTAAGATAAGATCGTTCATATCTGTATGATAAGCAGTGTGTGCCTTGCTCGTTAAAATTGACGTATCAGAAGCTGGCAGGGTTATCTCTAACATCTCAGAATCTTTATATAATCCATTTGGATTAGCACTAATATCTTGTTGCTTTTGCGTAAAATCAATTGGAAGGCTATCTACAGTCTCTTTAGATAAATCTTCCCAATATTTACGCTCAACCATTGAACCAGTTTTAAACTTTTCTGCAATTTTATTTAACTCATTAGACCAATATTGAAAAGAGTCAGTTTTAGCAGGAAGAGTTATTAAATCTCCTTTTGAGTGGGCGTTGTAAGCTGTAACAATATCTTGAACCAAAATCTGCCACGAAACAGCATCTACAGTTAGATGGTGAATAACAAGTAGAAGCGAATCGCCATCTTTACCTTTAAAGAGAGCAGATTTTAAAAGCGGTCCGTTTGCAATATCAATTGAGCGATGCAGTCTATTGCTTACCTCTTTAAACTTTTCAAATGGGGCAACTATAAGCTCAGGTTTTAACTCTATATCTTTGATATTTAACTCAGAATTTTGCACAGTGAGCCTTAAAGAGTCGTGGTGAACCATAATAGACTCTAAGGCAGCTTGCAGATGTGCGATTTCCAATTTTGTTTTAAAATGCAGAGTTATCGCCTGATTGTAATGGTGAATAATATCGTGATCGTGTGAGAGTAGCCAGCTTTGAAGAGGAGTTGGAACTACTGAACCAGTAACTGTTTTTTGGTCAATTTCACGACTTCGACGAGTCAGACGCGGAGCAAGTTCAGCAACAGTTGGATATTGAAAAATATCGCGAAGTTTTAGAGCATAACCTCGTGCCTGAATCCTTGCGACAGCTTGAATCGCCTGAATTGAATCACCCCCTAATGAAAAGTAGTTATCATAGATGCCAATTGATGTTCGATTTAGAACCTCTGCTAAAACCTCTGCAATAGCTCTTTCAGCATCATTGCGAGGAGGCTCAAAAGGGTCTGCTGACTCAATTACGAGCTTGGTTGGATTTGGAAGAGCCTTTCGATCAATCTTACCGTTTGGGGTCAAAGGGAGCTTATCCATAGGGACAAAATAGGCTGGAACCATATAGTTAGGAAGCCTTTGACTAAGATAAGTTCTGATATTTTCGATCCTTTCAGAGTCTGAATCTAACTCGAAATTTACATCTGAAATAGCATCCGTGATAGTTTGATTAAAGACAACGTAAGCTGTTAGTCCAGTTTGCGAAGAGTTAGATGTGCTAATTTGCGAAGCTGTAACCACCAACTCTTTTACCATTGGGTTGCGTGCAAGAGTTGCCTCAATCTCTCCAAGTTCGATTCTAAATCCACGTATTTTAACCTGATGATCCTCGCGTCCTAAAAATAGAATATTTCCATCTGGCAAAAATTGTGCAAGATCACCAGTGCGATATAGCCTTGCATTTGGGGCTGGATTAAATGGATCAGGTATGAAAGATTTAGCTGTTAAATCTGCCCGATTAAGATAGCCTAAACCCACGCCAACACCGCCTACCCAAAGCTCTCCAGCCACTCCAATCGGTACTGGCTCTAAGTTTTGATCAAGAATATAAAGACGCATGTTTGCAACTGGGCGACCAATCGGAATGTTAGCAATATTTGGAGCAGGAGCATCATTTAGGCAGTAGTGTGCAACATCGTCAGAACACTCAGTTGGTCCATAGGCATTTAAGACTGAAATATGAGGGTAATGTTTAAACCACTCAATACAGAGGCTTGGAGGCAGGGCTTCTCCAGTTGGGACAAGCCATCTTAAATTACTCAATCGACTCTCGTTTTTACTTAAATCACTATTTTCTAAAATAACACGAAGAAGCGATGGAACAACCTCAAGTATTGTTACCTTCTGCTTTGTAGCAACCTCTAATAAGCTATTTGGATCATGGGCTGTTTCGTTATTCATAATCTCAACACGCCCGCCTTTTAAGAGTGCTGCTAAAAATTGCCAAACCGAAATATCAAAACATTGAGAGGCATTTTGTGCAACAACATCGTTTTTTGTGATGCCCAAATCTTCGATTTTTGCGTAAATATGGTTGACCATTCCTTTTTGCTGAACCATCGCACCCTTTGGAAGACCAGTTGAGCCAGATGTAAAAATTATGTATGCAAGATTCTCTGACGAATCAGCTTTAAGGTTGTATGGAAGATTTTTTTCATCATCAGCGGTTAAAGATGAGTGGCAGATAGACTCCTCAAACCAGATAACACGAGGTGGCGAAGTTAGATTTTTTGGTGGACTGCTTATAGTTGCAGATATTGCCTTCATCGTTGTTATTGCTGACTCTATAAGGGTAGAGAACTGCTTTTCAGCTAAAACTATTGGAGCTGAGACTTGATTTAAAATTGTGCTTATGCGATCTGCTGGGTGCTCTGGGTCTAACGGAAGATAGGCACAACCAGCTTTAAAAATTCCAATAATAGCAACTAAAAAACGGCAGCTTCTCTCTGCTAAAATTGGAATTAGTGGAGGCAAATCCCTATTTTCTAACTTTTCTACATTGAAATTGGATTTATCAACTGTTTTTAACAAATTTTTTAAATTGTATGCTAAACGGTTAGCATAACCATTTAGTTCACGATATGTCATACTCTCAACGAGCTTATCAGGTTCAGAAAAAGAGGCTGCCACCCTATCAGGATTGAGACTTACCTGCTCTTCAAATAGACGATGAAACGGTATGTTTAGTGCAAAATCACGATCTGTTTGATTCCACAATGTGAGCATCTGATAACGCTCATCTTCTGTTAGTAGCGATATTTTACGTAGAGGCTCTTCTGGTTTTGCACAGACACCATTAATAAGAGTCATAAAGTGGTTAGATATTCGTGCAATAGTCAAAGGCTCAAATAGATCAGTTGCGTACTCAAATTTAAACTGATACTGCCCAGCAACCTCCATTATCTCTAAGTTAAAATCATATTTAACGTAGCTTAATGGAATATCAATGAGCGATAGAGTAAGACCATCTAAAGGTGGAATATCTTGAACCTGATCTAAATTAAACTCTGATGCGATAACTGATCCACGACTTAAATCTTGCTCAAATTGAAGATTTCTGATTAGTTGACCAAACGGGTATTTTTGATGTCGATAGGCTGATGTTAAGCTCTCACGCGAACGATCTAAATATTGGCTAAATGAGAGGTTTGCATCGTATCTGCTGACAAACGGCACTAAATGGGTACAGTAACCAACTAAATCATCGCTATCTGGAAAAAATCGTCCTCCAACTGGAAATCCAATAACAACCTCATCGCGACCAGTTAATTTATGGAGCCAAAGCGTATATAGCGAGATCATTGTCATAAATGGAGTAAGCCTTCTGCTTCTTCCAATTGTAAAACATTTAGAGAGAATCGCTGGATCAGCAGATATGTGGTGTCTTGCCCCTTTAAATGTGAAAATAGATGGACGGCTACGATCAGTTGGAAAATCGACCATTGGTATTGTCTCTGGAAAGAGCTTTGTCCAGAACTCCTGATCTTTTTTGCACTCTTCTGATGATAAATAGCCTTCTAACCAGCTTTGATATGCACGTAGATCAGGAGCTGGTTCAGGGTCAAAAGGGTGATTACTCAATCTACTACTATAAAAGCTTATTAAATCTCTAAGAATAACATTAACAGATCGACCGTCCATCACAATATGGTGAAAATTCATAGCCAAAATATGAGTATTAGGATCAAGCTCAAGAAGTTTAAATGAAAATAGCGGTCCATTTACAAGATCAAATGTCGATTGACTATTATTTTTTAACCAGATTTGCATTGGATCATCGCTATCTGATTTTAAAATATCTGGTGCTTGAGTAAATTCGATTTCGCACGAAATTGTCGGTAAAATTTTCTGATTTTTACCATCGCCTGCCATTACAGTGCGAAGTGCAGCGTGTCTTGCAACCAAATCAGACGCTGCCTTAGAAAGTGTATCTCTATCTAATTTTCCGCTCAATCGAACAGCTACGGTTTCAATATATGCAGGTATCGCATTTTCGTTCAACTCAGCTAAGAACCAAAGCTGCTGCTGTGCTTGAGTCATTGGAAGAGTTATCGTATCAGAACTCTCATTTCCTCTATTTTTTATCGTATCTTGAGTTGATTCATCTGTTTTTTTTTTATTTTCTGGTGGAGTATCACCATCTTTACCTATTCCACCAAAAAGTGGAAAACCAGCAGCCTTTAACTCAAGAGAACTCTCTTTAATTGCCTCAACTATGCGTCTTACATCGTTATCTGTATGAGCCTCTGAAAAGAAGCAGACTCTTCTTTCCCATGTGTATATTCCCTTTGACATCATAAGATGGAACCAGACAGTCATATCAGGAGGCGGGACAGGCTGTTTATAGATTGGTAGTGTTGGCTCAAAGATAAATTGCGATGCAAACCACGATATTTTAATGGCTATATTCTCTTTTTGAAAAAATTGATTTATCTCATTTGCAAATTTTTCTGTTCGTCTATTGACCTCATCTTGTAGAGCTGCACCTCTATTTTTCATGTGAAGAAGTGATGCGTGGGCTGCTGCCATAGTCAAAGGGTGTTTGCAAAATGTTCCACCAAAAAATATAACCTCTTGACCCGGAACAGAATCATCGCCGTAATCCCAAAGCCCGCCGTCAATGACCTTCATGCACTCGTTTGAGCCAGCAACAATTCCAATTGGCATTCCGCCTGCTGGAACTTTTCCGTAGGTTGCCATATCTGCACGAACTTCAAATATCGCCTGTGCTCCTCCAGGGTGAGATCGGAATCCGTTTATCATCTCATCAAAAATTAGAATGATTCCAAGCTCTTTGGTCAATTCTCGTAATTTGTGCAAAAACTCTTTTGGCTGAAGTGATGGATTTCGACTCTGAACAGGTTCAACAAGAACTGCTGCAAGCTCATGGGCATTTTCTCGAATAATTGTAAGTGCAGAATCCTCTCCGTAACGCAACAGCAGAGTATCTTTGATTACTAAATCAGAGTTGCCATGATACGAACCCATAAAAAGAGCAACTCGATCTTTTCGAGTAAGAGCTTGAGCCACACGAAGAGCCATCATAACAGCTTCGCTTCCAGTGTTGCAAAATGCCACACGATCCATGCCAGTCATCTCACTGATAAGCGATGCAACCTCTCCTACCAACTGATTTTGCGGACCTAAATCAAAACCCCTTTCAAGCTGCTCTTGAATAGCGTCAGTAACAAACTTAGGGGCATGACCAAAAAGATTTACCCCATAACCCATTGCAATATCAATATATTCGTTGCCATCAATATCCCACACCCTTGAGCCTAAAGAGCGTGCTGAGACAATAGGATAGACAATCTCTTTGATGCTACGTCTAAATCCAAGCGTATTAATCCAATCTGCAAGATGATCTCTATATTTTCGAGCATACTCTTTTGAGCTTTTTGTTCGAGCTATGTATGGCGGAATAAATCTGTCCAAAAACTCCTGCTGCAACTCATTGAGCTTGTCAGGATCAAACTTCATTGCTCTAACTTCTGACATCTTTGGTTTTGGAGGCTCTGCTAAATCAGGTTTTGATGGTTTTGACAGAGTATTTGACAGATCATTTGAAGGATCAGAAGATACGAAATTTTTAGGTGGTTTAAACTCTATGGAGGGGGCTGATTTAGTTGCTGTTCTGTTGCCGTGTGCTCCTAATACATCTAACTGGCGGTGCATAAGATCAGACATAGCCCGCATCTGTTCGCTTAAAAGTTTTTCAATACCAGATATATGTTTAGTTGCAGATACTAAAGAGCTTGGCATCTCAAATTGTTGTAGTGGGGTAGGGTAGGCGATAGTTTCAATATTAGAGATTGGAGGAGGTTCAGATGGCTCTTGAGATATAGGCTGCCTATGCTCTGATACCCAACTTGGAGCTATATTGGCAGCTATGTAATCAAGCAGTTTTGATAGAGAATCAAGCTCATCATAGTAAAGCCCCATATCAATTTCAAGGTTGAACTGCTTTCGTATCTCCTGATCAATACGTACAACAACCAATGAGTCAAAACCTAAACTGATATAGTCGTTTGTAATATCGACCTTGTTCATATCAATGCCAGAGGCTTTTTTAACTATTTTTGCAACTATTTCAAATATCTGTGTTTTCATAGGCTTACGAGTTCCATAATTTTAATTTTGAACCTGTTATCTTTAGAATTTATCGATCTGGCTGTTCTATCCATGACGGCGGGAAAAAACCGTGTATCTCCTGACCCATCTTCTGTTCGTGTGCAAGTTTTAAGGCAAGCTCTCCTAATGCTAAATCAAGAAGTCCCATTCCAAATGGGCTAAAAATTGGAATTTTACCCTCAACTCTTGGCGGCTGAGAGCCATCAAGAATATCGGCAAGTGTGCCTCTTATAAAGTCGCGTTTTCCGATTTTTTGCTCGAGTAGATGCAAAGATGTATTTGCCTTTAAAACGTGGTCAGGATCATCTACAATATTGTCAGCCTGCAAGATAACCTCTGGGGTCAAATCTCTTAACGAAACGTGTAAAATTACCGAATCTTTTGGACAAGAACTAATATCGCCTAAGTAGGGAACAACAGCAGTTGTGCAAAAGACTGTAATATCGCCTCCAGCTAAAACTTCGTCATAGCTCTTTGCGTATTCTATTGATAAATCAGGTGTTCTTACAAGAGATTTTGATGCAAACTGCTCTGCACGTTTTGGATCAAGATCATACAAAATAAGCGTTTTGATCGAAGGCTGTTTAACTTGAAGAAATCGCAAAACCTCAAAATTTATCGGTCCGCACCCAATAAGCCCAAGACGTTCAACAGCTTTGCCAGCTCTTAGTATATCTCCAGCAATTGCAGCGGAGGCTGCTGTTCGTCTTGCACTGATGATTGAGCTTTCCATAATAGCTTTAGGTCTGCCATTTTCCATGCTGTTTAGAATCAAAACAGCCGATGCACGCTCTATACCCTTATTCACATTTTCAGGAAACGAGGCGATCCACTTGATTCCAGCAGTTTTAAAATCTCCGCCAAGATAGCCGGGCAGAGCAATAATGCGATCTCGTGGTTTCTTTGGAAAAAAGACAAAATTGGAGTGTGGAAGTGTTGCATCACCAGTTTTGTGAATTAACGCAGCCGAAGCAACAGCCTCCATAATCTCTTTTTCACGCCTGTTAAAGAGTGTTAAAATTTCGTTTCCTGTCAAAAGTAAAATTGGTTGATCTTTCATTATCTCTCCTTTTTAAAATTTTTATAAGTATATTTGTCTAATCTCTTCTTCATATTTAGCATAAATCTCTTCACGTTTTAATTTTAAACTTGTTGTTAATAATCCAGCTCCAACTCTCCACTCTTCAGTAAGTAGAGTTACACGCTCTATTTTCACATAATCAGGATAATCTATAAGAGTTTTGGAAATACGCTTTAAAATAATATTGTGCAGAGCGTTATCTTTTAAAGCCAAAGGATCGTGTGGATCCAATTTTAAACTCTCTGCCATCTTTTCCCATAACTCTTTATTCAAAACAAGTAAAGCTGTCAAAAACGGTCTATTTTTTCCAACAACCATTGCCTGATCAAACAAAAGATCAGCTTTTATGGCTGCCTCTATGTGAAGAGGTGAAATTTTATCTCCATTCTGCGTAACAATAATATCTGATTTACGTCCAATAAAAAATAGATGCCCCTTGCTATCTATTCGAAAAATATCTCCAGTATGTAGCCAACCATCTTTAATAGTTGCCTCTGTTGCAGATGGATTTTTCCAATATCCAACCATTACACCCGGACTTTTTACAAGTAGCTCACCATCTTCAATTTTGATATCTATTCCATTTAATGGTTTGCCAACACTTAGTGGATTGTTATCATCAGGAGTATTCATGCTTATAACTGCTCCAGCTTCTGCTTGTCCATAGCAGCCTAAAAGTGGCAGACCAGCCTCTATAAAGGTGTTTGTAATTTCAGAAGGTAGAACACCTCCTGCATAAAATCCACATCTTAACCTATTTCCAAATATTGTTTTTATATCTTCTGCTCTAATTTGATCAAATTGGCTATTGTTATTTTCTAAACCTCTAATTTTTATATGTTCGTAAACATACTCATATAGACGATTAGCAGATACTATATGTGTTGGATTTATAATCTGCAAATCGTCGATAGTTTTAGGAAAGGCTGTTGCAAAGTCCATCATCATTGGAAAAATCGAGCCCCCAGTAAAAGTTACAGCAATATCATCATCATAAACAGATATGTGATGTGATATTGCTTCTGCGTTGGAGAGTATATTTCTATGGCTCAACATTGCCCCTTTTAATTTTCCCGATGTTCCTGAAGTGTAATGAATTGTTGTAAGTTCATCAGGATCAGATGTCATATTAGATAGCTCAATATCATACTCTTGAGGTAGCCAAGTATCAATTTTATCTAACCTAATAATTCTCAAAGATTTCAAACGATCTTTAAATGAGAGCAAAATCCCTTCTTGTAACTCATTTTGAACCAACAATAATTTCACTTGTGTATATTCTAACATACTAAACATATAAGATGGTGAGTCAATAGCATTAATTGGCATAGGCACGGTTACAAGCCCTAATCCTGATGCAGCAAGCTCAAAAATAGTACGCTCATAACTTGTGCTAATCATCAAACCAACAAGCTCGCCTTTTGATAGATTCTCTTTTTTTAATGCCCCCTGCCACTGTGCCACAACTTTAGCAGCCTCCTGCCAAGTTTTTTCAATATATTTATTCTCTTTTTTATCAAAATATTTAAATGCAATTTTATCAGGACTATACTTTACCCGTAAATTAAAAAGACAAAACAAGGTCTTTGCCTCTTTTGTAGTTATCTCTTTTCTCAAATTTTTTTCTTTCAATTCAAATTATTCAAATTAATTTTTAAGATTTAAAAATAAGACTTTAATTCGCCTCTTCGCCTAATATCCAAAGTTGCACAATGAAAAGATCCTAAAAATTGATAATATGCTTCAAACGAACAGGTAATCGGCTCAAATCCCCAAGATTTAAAAGCCTTGATCAAAGGCTCTTGATTTTTCTCAACTATAACCCGCTTCTCATCAAGCATAAGAACATTTATGCCAGCCCATTCACTTACTAATCTTAATGGGTCTTGTCTGATTGGCGGAGGATTATCAGGAGCAATCAATAAATCCCACTTTTTTAGAATTGAAGGAAGTTTATTAAAATCCAAATATTCAGGATTAACAAGCACTTTACCAGGGGCTAATGGCATAAAAGTTGTATCAATATGAATTGCCTCTGGGCATCTTGAAACTAATGTATGCACTCTGTATTTATTGCCTAAATGACGCTGCAACCACTCAATTCCAAAATGGTTTGTAACATTGCTTGTCTGGCAGAAAATATCTTGTCCGCAGCGGACAAAATCAGCAGCATCAAAAACTGGCTCAAACTCATTAATCATAAATCGCATTGGCTCATCAGGTTTTGGCACTGTGTAGTTCCAATCGTATAGATCATCAAGAAGCTGGGGCTTTGGTGCTGCTGTCCATTTTGCACCAGCTTTAAAATACTCCTTAAATAATTTTCTGTATGACCATGCCTCAAAATATCGGCATCTATCAGCCATTGGAGTCTCTAAAATCTCATTGCCGATTACCATAAATGGATCGCGGGGATTTGCAGCACAAAAACCAGTTTCAACTCTCCAATCAGGCGTACCAAAAGGTGTGTTAAAATGGTTAGGAGCAGGATTAATATAACGAACTTTAACCCCCTCTGCCTCTAAAATATGTATAAACTCTGCCAAATCTTTTAAAGCTGGTTCAACAATCCATTGTGGATAGGGTTTTCCCTCTCCGCCCAATTTTTTTGCAGCTTCTGCCCATTCACCAGGTGGCACTGTGGCATAATTAATAACATTCCAAGATGGAAACATTGCACCATTTAAGCTGCCGATAATAACTTCTTCTAACGGATCCCATTCATTGTGGGAGTTTACAGGGCAGCTGCTTAGTTCTAAAGTATTCATAAAAATTATCTCTTATCGACCAATAAAGGGGTAAGTTCTTGCCAAAATCCACACATAGTAAACAATCACGATCATTTCGATCTTCAGTTGCCAAGTCCCAAAAATTGTTACTCCTTCATGAAAAAAATACCCAGAAGAAGTGTACATATCATAATGTCCCAAATTTTCCTTATCCCGCATGGTGTTGTCTCCCTTAATGGATAAATCACTTTATTTTACACATTCTATGTATAGACTCATCTGACACTGAATAAAATCCTGCCAAAATTCCGATCCGAATTGCCGTACTCCTTCAGGCGAGACAAGCGGAGAATGCCAACGAATGACTTGAAACCCTGCTGTCCGCAATGCCCATTCATATATTGCGTGACTCATATAATAGTCTTTAAAAATCAAATCATTGCCATCAATATGGAGGTTTGAGGTAATCATCGCTCCTTCGGTTAAGTTTCCGGATAGAGACACTTTGAATCCGTATTTTTCACAAAGTGGATATGTTTCGGGATTCTGTTCAGGGTTCAAGCCCACCGCTATAAACCTTCCTCCGGATTTCAAATTACCAGCAGCCATTTGACATGCTCTGAGTAAGTGTTCGCGTGTAGGCGCCTGGCTTAAAACAGAGAATGCCACAACCAGATCAAAAATTCCTACTACAGAGGGATTACACATATCCTTTTGGATATATTCAATGCCTAAGGGACAAGCTGATTCTTTTTGTCTGGCTAATTCAATCAGATCCGGTGTCAAATCCATCCCAACAACTTTTGCAGCACCCATCTGCCTTAGTTTTCTGGTATGTTCGCCCAAGCCACATCCTATATCAAGAACAGCTTTATCTGTTACATCACCAATTAATTTAAAAAAAGTATAATCATCAACATACTCAATATACAATACATTTCTGGCACCTTCATAATCAGATGCGTTTGCATATTCTTCCATACAGTTACGATATCCTCTATTGACAAAATTATTCAGACTGCTCCTGAAATTCTGTTACCGCAAACCGATCAAACAATCTGTCAGGAAGCAGCCATTTTAGCAATGCAACAGTTTTGGCAAAGCGACCCACCAGATAACGTGTTTTTGGTTTTTTACTGGTCAGCGCATGAATGAGCGTTTTGACCACCCTGTCAACCGGCATGGTCTTTTGAAAATGTTCTTCTTCATCTGCCCTGGCGGCCTGCACTGATTTTTCCCAGAATGGATAATATAATTGAAGATGCTCCTGCGGAATATGTTTCGGCAGGTCTTCAAATGCCTGAAGCGATTTTTTCCATAAGGGTGTAGCAACGCCTCCGGGTTCGATAATCGAAACCTGCATCCCCCAAGGTGCAAGTTCCAGACGCAGTGCATCTGAAAACGCCTCAATGGCATATTTTGCCGCACAGTTGGAACCAATGCTTTTGAAAACACATCGCCCGCTTATGGAACTCATATTCACGATCCGCCCTCTTGATTGTCGCAACAAGGGCAGAAACGCCTTTGTCACCATGACGGTTCCGAAATAGTTGACTTCCATTTCATGCCGAAAAAATTTCATGGGCAGAATTTCAACGGGTCCGTGATATTCCACTGTGGCATTGTTCACCACTCCTGCAAGCATTACTCCGTCTTTATTTAAAATCTCAGTAATCGTTTCAACTGCTCTGTTGATGATTTCAGGATCCGTTACATCAAGTTGGACCTGTATCAAGTTTTCAGAGCCGTTAATATGTTCCGGATGCCGCACTCCTGCAAACACCTGAAATCCATTCAAGGCAAGTTGCTTTGCCGCGGCAGCCCCAATCCCTGATGATGCGCCGGTAATCAGCACGGCAGAAGTCTTTTTGCATATCATATCCGATGCTCTGATGGCGTAATGGTCTTTAATTGGCATATCCTTTCATTCCCGGATGATCTTCAATCATACATTTTTCTCGAATTTCCTCCAGTATCTCCAATGCCTGATCAATTTCCGCTTCTGTATTAATCGCAGTAATTGAAAACCGCAGCCCCCCGTGATTCATGGGAACAGCCGGAAATATCCCTGGAGAGACAATCAGCCCCCGTTCCCATACAATATTAAGCGCCTTAACTGTCGGCTCAGGATTTCCTGTGACCACATAGACAATGGGGAAACTGCTGTAGTTATCCACCTCAAAACCAAGCCCCCTTGCCCCGGAAGCCAACCTTTCAGAAAGCTTATACAGTCGGAGACGCAATTTGTCTCCCTCTTTTTCATTGACATCAAGCCCCGCTATGGAACTGGCAAGGGATGCCACAGGAATCGGACCTGAGAACACATAGGTGGAAGCCAGACGTAGCTTATCTTTCATCTCTTTATTCAAGCACACAATAAATGAGGCAAACGAAGAAAAGGCCTTTGACATGCCGGTAACATAAATGATGTGATCCGCAATATAATCCATGTCGAAATATCTGGCGATCCCGTTTCCTTTATACCCGTATGGCTGTTCCCCGTCCGGGTTTTCTCCGATAATTCCAAATCCGTGAGCATCATCAACAAATAAAAAGGCATTGTATTGTTTTACCAGCCTGCTGTATCCAGGCAGGTCAAGGTATCTTGCAGTCATTGAATAAACCCCGTCCACAGCGACAATGACAGGGGCTTTATGGCTGTACCGTTTGAGTTGGCGTTCCAAATCTTCAAGATCATTGTACCTGAAATAAGCGCAGGTAACGCCTTTTGCCTTGGCCAGTTGACAGGCTTCCTGAACCGTATGATGGGCGGCACTGTCACACAAAATTACACCATCGGGACCTGCCAGGATAGGCAGGGTACCGAAATTCAGCATGGCAATACATGGAAAGACCAGGACAGAAGGGGCTTTGATAAATTCAGCCAGACGTTCCTCCAGTTCAAAATACGGGGCAGGGGATGCCACCAGCCGGGTCCAGCTCGGATGTACCCCCCATTTCCGAATCAGCCCCTGCATGGCATCCATGACTTCCGGGTGATAATCAAGCCCCAGATAATTGCAGGAAGCAAAATCAATAAAATTCCTACCTTGGATTTCCAGTTTCCGGTTGTTCTGCTGTGTAACGCAGAGATGAAATCCGGAGAGCTTTCCGAACAGGGGGTTGTTCTGGGTTTCAATAAAATCAACCAGATCAAAGGTATCTTCTCTGAAACTTTTTTTGCAGGGTAGATCGCTGGATTTATTGCGAATCATTGGTATCAGAAAGTCAGTGAGTTGATGCAATGACGGATGTTCAAAAATAAGAGTTACAGGCAGTGAAATCCGCAGTTCCGAACACAATTGTTTCTGAAGCCTGAGGGCACTCAGGGAATCCATGCCGGCATCAAAAAAATTCGTCTGGTCATCATCCTTTAAAACAATCTTATGGTCGGATATTTCCAACACCAGAGATTTCAACCGTTCAATCAGGTGTTTGCGGTATTGTTCCCCGCCCGTATCAAAAAGAAACAGAGGTGTACGGCATTCCTGATTTTTATCTCTAAACAGATGAGCCATTCTATCAATACTGGCTTTGTCCTGCGCCTGAAAATATTCCAAACGCACAGGATAACCCGAACAGACCAGGCGGCTCACCGCATTCAAAAGCAAATCCTTTTCATTTTTAAGGCGTTGCATGGTGGGAATTACGATACATTGGGGAGTTCCAGCAGCATCAAATACTTCCCTGACCGATTCTGTCAAGATGGCATGGGGACTGATTTCAACAAAACGCTTGTACCCGTCCTGGCCCATTGCTTCCACAGACTTAGCAAATTGAACAGGTTTCCTGATATGTTCCACCCAGTAAGGTGCATCGTAATCCAAAGCTGTTCCAATTCGTCCATAAAGAGTTGAATAAATGGGAATCTTCATGGGCATTATTTGAATATCATGGATATTTTGATAAACAGATTCCTTATACGGCTCAATGGCAGGCGTGTGAAACGGAATGCTGATGTTGAGGATTTTGCAGAATATCTGCTGCTGAGACAGCATATCTGCAATTTTTCTGATATGCTGCGATTCTCCTGATAGCACTGTGCCGGCGGGGCTGTTGTAAGCGGCAGCAGAGATATCCGGATACTGGCTCAAAATTTCGCTGAGTCTGCTTTCCGGCAGGCTGACATGCGCCATTAATCCTTGCCATCTGATTTCCCGGGTTACCAGAGAATGACACCAAATGATTCTGAACACATCGGACAATGTAAGAATGCCTGCGGCATAGGCGGCAGAGGCTTCCCCTATGCTGTGCCCGATGACTGCGTCTGGTTCAATCCCCCAGCTTTTCAGGAGTTCTGCAAGGGCAATTTCTATTGAACAGATGCAGGCGGGCGCGATCAGGGGATCATGAATGCGTGACCGCTTATTTGATTTTTTCAGTTCTTCCGTCACAGACCATCCTGAATAAGACCTAAAACATTGGTCACAGGCATCCACAGCCTGACGGAAAATCGGTTCTTTTTCCATGAGAGTGTTTCCCATGTTTTTCCATTGGGAACCCACACCGGCAAATACAAAGGCAGTTTTCTGATAGTTCATATACTCACTCCTGAAACACTTTGGTTAAATGGACATTCAAAATTCAGCATTTTCAAGGGTTTTGGATGTTCTTAAGTGTCCATTTTTTAGTCAACAAAATCAAATAGTTAAGCTGATTTTCACAAAATAGTGTCAAGGGTCAGTTGAAGAGTTAGCCATCAGTTGTTTGCACTTTGATGGAAATGGAATAACAGCGTCTTCTCCTTTTTTTAATAATGTCCAAAATTTGTCAGGAAAGTTCACATTTCCTGGAAATCTGCATCCTGTGCCTATAATTGCCAATGGTTCAATAAAGTTGGTTGAAATTATACTATTCATGCCTGGTGTAACTCCATATTCGTGCATTCTAAATTATAGATTTTTCGATTTAAGTTTCAATGCCGGAACCATTGTAATACCTGCCGCGGATATCAAGGATACCGTATAAAGACCTACCATTGCCTGCACACCCATATTCAAAAAGAACACCCCGCCAATACTTAATATGCTCTGCCCTCCAGTTGTGTAAAAGGCATTTCTCATATTTTTTTGAAAATCTGATGCAATATTAAAAAGTGCTGGTAATTTTTTTAAGCTCTCGTCCATTAAAATAATCTGAGCACTGTCTGTTGCAATTGTAGAAGCACCACGTAAAGAGATAGAGACATCAGCCTTTTTAAGAGCTATTGAATCATTTATGCCATCTCCCACAAAGCAGACTTTTCTACCCATCTTTTGCAACTCTTCAATAAGATTGGCTTTATCTTCTGGCAGAACTTGAGCAAAATAGTTCTCTATTCCTAAAGATTGAGCAAGTATTTTAGTTGGCTCATCATGGTCGCCTGAAATAATGTATAATGACATATTTTTATCTTTTAAACTTTTAATTATTTCTTTAGCTTCAGGTCTTACTGTAGGGTGCATCTCAATTACACCAACCATACAATTATCTAATGCAACATAAATCAATGAACAGCCCTTTTTGGTAATAGCCTCTTTAACTCTTTCAAACTCTTTAGGGGTATCAATATTCTCAACCTCCATAAATCGCTGGCTACCAACTTTTATCCAATGTCTCTCAATTTTTACAGATATTCCATAACCAACCTTGTAGTGAGCCTCATCTATTTTAGGTGTTTTGATACCTCTTTTTTTTGTTTCGTTTAAGATTGCCTGTGCAATTGGGTGGTTTTGACGATATTCTGCTGCTGCTGCATAGGTTACAACTCTCTCTTGGCTAATGCTGTTAAATGTGTGTATCTCCCCAACAGTTGGGCACTCTAGGGTTAATGTACCTGTTTTATCAAATACTACGGTATCAATTTGAGTTAATAGTTGAAGAGATCGACCATCTTTAATTAAAATCCCCTCTTTAGAAGATATGCGAAGAAAATTTAACATTCCTATTGGTGCAGTTACGCGGACATTATCTAAAAAATCAGAGCACAAGAGTGCAGTTGCTCCTCGCTGCCCCACAAGAGGTAGAGATAGAGCAGATATTCCAATTGTTAAGGGAACAGATTCGTCAGCTATCTCCTGCCCTAATGATTCTATTTTATCTGTAAATTCTGAAGTTCCTTTTAGGATTTGACCAATTTTTGATACAACTGTCTCAGAACCAGTCTTGTCAACTTGAACATGAATTTTGCCAGATATTAAAATAGTTGCAGCAAAAACTTCATCTCCTGATACTTTTTCGCAAGGCTGAAACTCACCTGTAAGCAGATGTTGATCAACTGATGCCATGCCATCAACAACAGAGCCATCTACAGGGATAACCTCACCTGCATTTATTATAATTATATCTTTAGCCTTTAAATGTTCAATTGGAGTATGTATCTCAACCCCATCTTTTAAAAGCCATACAAAATCTGGTTGATCAGAAAAGATATTAATTAGCTCTTGCTTTGCTTTATATTCAGTTTTTAAACGTAATTTTTGTGCAGCATAATAGGCAAAAGAGGAGATAGCAGTTGCAGTGTAGTAACCTCCCATAAGTGTTATAACTATTGCAGTAGAGTCTAAAACCTCAATTTTCTTTAAATTTCTCTTTTTTATCGAATTTTTCGCATCTTTGAAAAGAGGAATGCAGGTATATAATGAAATCCCAGCACTTATAACTCCTAAAGGGGCAAAAAGTAGCGAACCAGCAAACCCAGCTCCTATTGCAGAGATAGATAAAACAAGATTTTTATCAACATCTTTTTCAGTTTCAGTTTTTTCTCGTTTATCTTGAACTGATTGAATAATAGAGAGCTGCTTGGAATCTTTTTTTTGTGGAGTTGTTATATCTATCTCATCTTTTGCTTGGTTCTCTTCTGATTTAATATCTGCCTTACCAAAAAATTTGCGATATAATTTATCGCCCCCCCAAATAAGACCACACCCAATAGCAACTACCTGTATTATCATAATAAATTGACCCTAATTTTACTTAAACTTTGACTTTATTTCAGATGCGATTTTCTCTCCCTCTTTAAACATCTGACTGTAGTATTCTCGTGCTTTTTCAGGGTCAAAAGTAAGGAAGGTGCCACCCTCTTCAAAGTGACGCTTAAAAACTTTTCCTATGGCATAAGTGGTTGCAGCAGAGATAGTTGACATAGTTGCTGCCCCTAAAACAAAACCAGGACCAGGTATTATTTTTGTAAGAGTTGCCCCTAATCTTGCCCCAACTGCTGAAGATACCCCACCACCAATAAGAGAGGCGATCATCTGTTTTACAATATCTTTGTTAAATGGGACATTATACTCATTTGACAAACATCTTAAAAGGTTAAGCTGAATTCCAGTTACACCCATAAAATCGACAAACGGCAAAGGAATCAAGCCAACTGCTGATGATGCATATATATGTTTTTTTATGATTGCATCTGCATTTTCAGACCTACTCTTTTTTTCGTTATCTTCCATTTGTAGTCTCCTTAAAATAGATAAGCAATTACTTTACGTTATTTGACCACAAATGAGATATATCGCCAAAGTTTTTTTCTACCCACTCATCAGTGTATATCGTATCTAAATATCGATCCCCTCCATCAGGAATAATTGCAGCGACAATTGAACCCTCTGGAATTTCAGCCCATTTTTTCTCAATTGCCATCATAACACCGCCTGACGAGCCACCTGCTAAAATCGCTTCAGTGTGAAGAAGACGGCGACAACCAACAATGCAGTCAATATCAGTAATATGCACCACATCATCTTGCAAGTCTGGCTGCATCAATTCAGGAACTCTTGCTGCACCATGACCAGGAATTAGCCGTTTTGCTGGTGGATCGTTGTAGATAGCACTACCGCGGGCATCTACTGCAACGACTTTTGTGTTTGTCATTCCAAAAAAACGCAAATATTCACGACAACCACGCAGAGTACCGCAAGTACTTACAGAGACAAACAGATAATCAATTTTTTTGTTCAACGCATGTGCAATTTCGTGCATTGTCTGATGATGTGCTCCTGGGTTGTATGGATTTGCGTATTGATTTGTCCAATATGAGTTTGGAATTTGCTCTCGTAGCTCTTTAACCCTTGCAACTCTTGCGTGTAGGTATTCTCCAGTAGTGGGGTCTGGTTTTGGAACCATATCAATTTGAGCACCATAAACCTGCATCATTTTAAGATTTTGCGTAGTAGTTTTTGGATCAACAACGCAGATAAATTTAAGACCAATAAAGTGGCAGACTTGGGCAAGTCCTATTCCTAAATTCCCAGAGCTTGATTCAATAATAGTCGTATCAGCGTCTATCTCCCCCTTTTCAAGACCCCGCTTTATGATGTTTAAAGCTGTGCGATCTTTTATCGACCCGCCAGGATTTGTCATCTCTAATTTAACCCAAACCTGAAATGGGGCATCTTTGAACAATTTGTTAAGTCTGACTATCGGCGTGTTGCCAATAGTTCCAAGTATTCCATCACTATTCATTGTTTCCATTGTGTTTACCTCAAAAGTTATTAGCTCTATTTAATTTTTGGACTCTATCTTTTTTAGTAGTTCAAGATGACGTTTCATAAGTTGACTCATAGTTTCAATTTGCTGAATCATAACCTCTTCAATACCATTAATCTCTCTTTTATTTTCTAATTTTTGCTCGGGTTTTTGTTCTATTTTTTTAGGCTCTGCCGATACTTTTCCCTCTAATTCCGATTTTTTTGTAGTAGAATGCAAAGCTCGTTCGATCCAGTAACGTTCACGCTGAAAAGGATAATTAGGAAGAGCAACCTTTTTTAAGTAGCCAAATGGCTTATTAAAGCTATTCCAGTCAATATCAACGCCAGCTACGTAAAGTTCAGCTAATGAGCGAAATATTTTAACAGTATCAGTAACTCTTGGCGATAGTGAAGAGATACGGCAAATATGCGTTTTAGGAAGATTTTTCTCTTCTAAAAAATCTTCTGGCAGCGTCATATCAAGATCGATTAGATTTGGTGCTGGACCTATCTCAATAAGAGTATCGTAACTCTTTCTGATATAAAGTAGGCTCTTGACAAACTGAACAGGCTGACGCATGTGCTGACACCAGTAGTCAACAGAGCAAATCTTATCTCCAATTGGCTCACCAGTTAAATTTGAGATTACAGGAACTATGGGGGATTGATAAGATATTGTTTGTGCTGTAAGTCTAAAATCCTCCATAATCTTTTCAGTTAAAGGTGAGTGAAAAGCAGTTGAAATATTGACCTGCACAGCCCTTAAACGACGAGCCTCTAACTCTTTTACAACTTCGTCAATAGCAGTTGCAAATCCTGAAATTAGCACGATCTCAGGTCCGTTTATTGCAGCAATAGAGACCTTATCGTTAAATGGCTCTACAACACTTTCAACAACCTCTAACGGAGCAAATACGCTGACCATTTTTCCCTGATCAGAAATTTTACTCATCAGGTGTGCCCGTTCGATAATTAGCTTTAATCCATCTTCATGGCTAAAAACACCAGCAGAGCAGGCAGCAGCATATTCGCCCAAGCTATGACCCATCACAGCCTCTGGAAAGACTCCCCACGACTTCCAAAGCTCAGTAAGGGCAAATTGCAGTATGAACATCGCAGGTTGGGTGTATAGAGTGTTATCTAAATCTGTTGTGCCAATACGAGGTTTAAATGGAAATATGTTCATAGGCTTAGATTGAGGGGGCAAATCTATTTTGTTTTCGTTACTTAAACTTTTAGGTAAAAACATCACCTCGCGTAACGGTTTTGGCAGCCTTTCTGACAAACCTGATTGATCTATAAAATCAAAACATCTATCCATAGCCTCTCTAAAAACAGGCTGTGTCTCATAAAGCTCTAATCCCATATTTGGATATTGCGACCCTTGACCTGTGTAGAGAAAAACCTTACGCGGCGATTTAGAAACTTTGCCATAAAAAATATCTTGATCCGCACTATCTTCATCTGCAAGTTGGAGTAACCGAGTAGCATCTTGACTGTTTTGTGCAACTAAGGCTATACGATGCTCAAAATGAGTTCGACATGTTGCAGCAGTATAAGATATATCTTTAAATTTTGGAACTGGCTTTGAGTCGCTCTCATCATTTCTTAAGCTGTTATCTAAAAGTTGTAAATATCGATTAGATAGCTCTTTTAACGCATTTTTGCTTCGAGCTGAGATAGGCACAATATGAATCTCTTTAACAGTAGATTTATCGCTATATTTATCTTCCACTGTCTCTTTATCTATATTTATCTCAATCTCATTTGGTACTTTTTCTGTTGGTGGTTCAGATACTATAATATGGGCATTTGTGCCTCCAAAAGAGAATCCGCTCAATCCAGCAAATCTTATTTTTTCGCCCTTACTCCATTGAACATGATCAGATGCAACCTTAATTGGAATAGATGCCCAGTTGATTTTAGGGTTTGGTGTGTTAAAGTAGAGCTGTGCTGGAATCATCTCATTTTGAAGCCCTAAAACAACTTTACAAAGGCTTGCCATGCCAGCAGCAGCCTCTAAATGTCCGATATTTGTCTTTATCGATCCTACTAAAAGAGGTTCATTACGGGGATTTTTAAAAATTCGAGATAACGCACCAACTTCAATTGGATCACCAAGAGATGTCCCCGTACCGTGAGCCTCAATATAGTCAATATCTTCTGGTTTTAAGCCAGCCATATTAAGTGCTTGACGTATAACTGCCTCTTGTGCTGGAGCAGATGGAACAGTAAGACCGCCTGACGGTCCGTCGTGATTTACAGCAGAGCCGCGAATTAAAGCCCAAATATGATCTCCATCTTTGATTGCCTGTGATAGCCGTTTTAAGCAGACAACACCGCACCCCTCACCGCGAACATAACCGTCAGCCTCTGCATCAAAGGTTTTGCTTCGTCCATCTGGAGCCATAAGATGAGCTTTTGAAAAACTGATAGAGATCTCTGGAGCCATAATCAGATTAACGCCTCCAACTATAGCCATATCGCTCTCTCTATCTCTGAGCGATTTACTGGCTAAATGCAGTGCTACCAAACTTGAAGAACAAGCAGTATCAAGCGAAAAACTTGGACCGTTTAGCTTAAAAAAATATGATAGACGACCAGCAGCAAGTCCAAGTGTATTGCCTGTGCCAAAATAGGCATCAATATCTTCTGGCTGACCAGAACCCATAACATTGGCGCCGTAATCAAGACCCATTATACCAACAAAAACTCCAGTACGGCTTTTTGCCAACGTGTGAGGTGCAATATTTGCATTTTCAAGAGCCTCCCAAACCACTTCAAGCAAAAGCCTTTGCTGGGGGTCCATGCTTTTTGCCTCTATTGGTGTTATTCTAAAAAAGGGGGCATCAAACGTGTCAATAGAGTTTAACATAGCTGCAAATTTAGTACTGATACGACCCGGTACATCTTGATCTGAATCGTAATAAATAGAGTTATCCCACCGATCTATTGGAACTTCGACAACTCCGCTTCTCCTATTTTTTAAGAGATTCCAGTAGTCTGATAGATTATATATATCTTTATCTCCACCGGGAAAACGACAACCCATACCGATAATTGCTATTGGTTCGTTTCGCTCTTGACGCAACTCATCATATTTTTTTCGCATCTCTTTTAGACCAAAGAGCGCCCGTTGTAGTGGTGTCAACTGCTCAAGTCTCTGTGAAGTTTCAGAGGCATATTTTGATTCGTATCCAACATTTATTTTTTGGTTGTTATCGCTCACAAAAACTCCTAACATTTATAATTCAGATAAAAAATCTCTTAGTTCATCATCGATTGCAGCCTCAAGATTGGCATCGTCCATAGTTGTTATCTCTGATAAAAGATCGCCAGAACTCTTTGAAGATAGATTGCTTTTGTGAGCTTTATCAGCTATTTTTTCCTGATTTTGATCCGATAACGTATTAGCATCTTTTTCTACACACAAAAGGGTTAGCTCTACGTTTTTGGACTCTTGCTCAAGAATTGGCTCTACGCTTTCAAGCAGACACTCACACATGCCTCTAACAGTTGGGAAATCAAACGCAAAAGTTGCTGGAAGAGGCTGACCTAAATCCACCTCAAGAAGCTCTTTAAGTTCAATTGCCATAAGTGAGTTAAGACCATAATCAAAAAGGCTCTGATCAGGATCAATACAGACATTAGGAGATAGATTGAGTATTGATGCAATTCGCTGGCAAATATGGGTGTTGACCAAACTTAAGCGTTGCATAGCTGGCGAACGGCTAAGATTTGATAACATTGAAGCAGTTTTAGCAGATGATTCTTCTATAATCTCATCAGATTTATCGCGATTATCAGAATCAAATGCGATAAGTTCTGATAAAAATTGAGCGTCTCCTCCATCTCCTGCACGGGCAAGAAATCGTCTCCACTCAACAGAGAATATGCCCACCTGAGCTGGCATTGAGGCAATATCAACAACTAAGAGAGCCAAATTAACTTCGTAAGATAACGGCTCAATACCAGCAGCTCTCCAACGCTCTGACACGCCTATATTTTGATTGCCAGCCATGCCTATATCTCTCCACGGTCCGTAATTGATGCTAAGAGCAGGTATCCCTTCTGTTCGCATCTGATGAGCTAAGGAGTCTAAAAATGCGTTGGCTGCTGCATAACTTCCTTGAGCAGGGGAACCCATAACTGCTGCAATAGATGAGAAAAAGATCACAAAATCAAGAGTAGCTATACTTCTATTTTTTATAGAGCGATAAAGATTTACTCCGCCAGTAATTTTAGGTGCTAATAACGATTGAAAACGCTCTCTATTTTGATTAAGAAGAATGCCGTCATCAAGCACGCCAGCAGCATGAATCACTCCTCTTAAAGGCAAGTCACTATTTTGGATTTCAGAAAATATCTTATCTAAATCTTTAAAATCTGTAATGTCAGATGAGTAAGTACGAACATTAGCCCCCTGTTCTATCATCTTTTTAATTTGCGATTTAGCAGAGTCAGTTGGTAAATTGCGACCCATTAGCACAAGATGTTTTGCACCAAGATTGACTAAGTGTTGAGCACTCAAAAGCCCCAACGCTCCAAGCCCGCCAGTAATCAGATAGACTCCATCACTTCTAATTTTAACAGCCGAAGCAGATGGATATTTATCTAAACGGCTTAGGCGTTTGACAAATCGTCCATCTTTCCCAATAGCAATTTGTCGATCTTCTCCTCTATTTGCTATCTCTTTTAAAAGTAAATCTGCCTCGTTATTTAGCGAATTTTTAGAGGGAGAATCGGAAATTGGATCAGAAATAAGATCAACGCATCTGCAACTCTGATCAAGGTTTTTCTTGGCAGGGTGCTCTAAGCTCAAACTCATTGCAAGACCCCAAAGCGGAGATTGAAGAGTGCTAAAGAGTTTATTCTCTTTTATCACAGGCTGTGCATTGCGTGTTACAATCCACAACGGCAAAAGATGCGAATTTTTCGCAATTTGAGCCTGAATTAGGTGTAAAACAGATACAACTCCTTCATCTTGAATCTGCTCTATTTTAAAATCTATTATTTCTGGTTCTGCAAGTAATTTGGTCAGATTATAGTTTAGTGTCCAAAGATGAATTATCCCGCATAGTTGGCTATTTAGCTCTTTTGCTCTATCTTGAGCAATCTGCAAAAGCTCTTTAAATTGATCTGGTTTAGTTGGATCAAGTGTGTAAAGATTAGCCTTTGATTTATCTATACTAAAACCATCTTGAACTCTACTAACCTTCCCTCCAATATTTGCAATTGCGATAATGCATGTGCCTCCTGCTTTTGCTATATTTTCAGACAAGATAGAGCCAAAACTTTGATTTTCTTGATTTGGTTTATCAGATAAAATAACCCAAACTCCCAAGAGAGATTTAAGATTTAAATCATTGATATTGAATGATTTTTCTCTCCAGATAGGCTCGTACAAAAATTTTTGAATTTGTATAGCAGAATCGGTTTTGATCCGTCTAAATTCAAATCCGTTAATCTTAATCGCAATGCCGTTATTATCGAACCAGCATAGTTCGCCTTTAAAAGTCTCCCCATTTGGTTTTGGAGGTTCGATAAGTTTGACATATCCCCACGCATCTGTTCCGTTAATCTTACGATTGAACTCCAAATTCGATATTGAAAAAGGCATAAATGCTGATGATTTAGAATCATAATTATCTTTGCCAAAACTTCCTAAAACCTGAAAACCAGCATCTAATAAGCCAGGATAGATAGGATACTCATCTAAACTATCTGGTAGATTGGGAAGCCTCATGTTAAATATAGCCTCTCTATCGCTTTTCCAGATAGTTTTAAGCCAAGAGAAAGATTCACCCCAGTTATAACCGCTTGTTGCAAGTTCTGCATAAAAATCAGCACCAGTTATCATAACAGGGCAGCGAGCCTGAATAGCTGTAAAATCATGGTTTTGAGCTAAGTTTGATTGCGGGTCTGATTTAATAAGAGCAACCTTTGCACTGCAGTGAGTCTGCCACCTATTTTTGCCACTATTTTTCGTATTTTCTGAATAACTACTTACCACTTTAGCTAAAAATTCACGATATTCAGAGGTAGAGGTTTGAGTCTCTAAAATTAGCTGTGAAATACGAGTTTCAGCCTCTTTTTCTGCTGTTTCAAGAAACATTGGTTGAGCAAATAATAGCTCTTTTATTACACAGATTGTAGTTGAATCGACATTTTGGTTCAATGGAGATTTTTGATGTAAGGCGATATTTTCAGCAGCAGTAAGAAGAAGAACAAGATAATTAGCAGCAGGGAGAACTGTGCGTCCAAATAGGCGATGATCTTTTAAATGTGGCGGATTATCAGGAGATAGTAAGCTCTGAAAACGAATCTGATCTAACATTGGAAGCTCTAAGCGAGAACCAAGCAGAGGGTGTCCATCAACCATTTTTGATATATCTTGCTTTAATAGATTTTGATTAATTTTAGAAGTTGAGTTGCTCGCTTTAAGTGGTGATGTTGGCTCATCAATCCAGCAACGAGTATGTTCAAATGGATAAAATGGAGGCTCTAATTGTAGAGAGATATGACCATGACTCTCTATATCAGAATAGACTCTATCCCAATTAACTGCGATACCGTTTATGTATGCTTTTGCCAAAAAGGTTATAAACGCTAAAAGAGGCTCGCTATCTAAATCTGCTAACTTACCCTCCAATCCAATATCTAATTTAAGTTCGTTGGATTTTAATTTATCGACATCATCTTCTTTTACCATAC
>JADFZO010000147.1 GCA_015232465.1 Desulfamplus sp. | reverse complement strand
AAGGCAATCTTGTTGCCCCAGCTTCAGAGGGGCAGATTCGTGCAATGAGGGGAGCTTATAAGAGTGCCAAATTATCTCCTTTTGATGTTCAATATGTTGAGTGTCATGGCTCTGCAACACCAGTTGGGGACAATATTGAGCTAAACTCCCTTAAAACTTTGTGGCAGGAGGCTTCAAAGTCAAATTATGGCTGTGCAATTGGCTCTGTCAAATCAATGGTTGGTCATCTTTTAACTGCTGCTGGTGCTGCTGGCTTTATCAAGACCTTGCTTGCCATAAATGAAAAATTTTTACCTCCATCGCTAAATTTTTATGAACCCGCCCCTGACTCTCCTCTCTTAACAACTGGTTTTCATGTTCAGACTGAAACCAAAGAGTGGAAAACAGATTCTAAAACAAGACGAGCTGGCATAAGTGCGTTTGGTTTTGGCGGAATCAATGCCCATATTATTGTTGAGGAGTTTAAAGAAGAAAATAGTTACTCTCAAGTGCCAATTGATTTTATGGTTCCAAATCCTGTTGCAATTGTTGGAATGGAGGTTATCACACCAGTTGCACAGAATCTTGAAGGATTTAAAAATACCATCTTTAACCCTGAAGATACTTCTCAAAACTGCATTAAAAACAGTATAGATGCTCTTTGGTTAAAGAGTTTAGAGATAAAGCCGGGCGAGTTTCACATACCGCCTAACCAGATAAAAGATTTGCTACCCCAGCATCTTATTATGCTTAAAGCTGCAATGGGCGCAATTAAAGATGCCAACATCTCACCAAGACCAGATAAAGAAGATGCAATTCGCACAGATTTTGGGGCAGCAATTGGGATTGAGTTTGATTATGGTGCAACTGATTTTCATCTAAGATGGAGAAGAGCTAAAGCATCAAAAACCGAAGATTCAAAGTTTAGAGAACCCCAAAACAGAGGAGAAAATAGAGAATCAAATGGCGATACTTATCCCCCATTAACAGCAGAACGGACACTTGGGGCACTTGGAGGTATTGTTGCAAGCAGGGTTGCAAGAGAGTTTAAAATTGGTGGACCATGCTTTACACTATCAGCTCAAGCAGGCTCTGGTATAAAAGCTCTTGAGGTTGCAATTAAATCACTTCAAATGGGTGAAACCAAAACTTTTCTTTGCGGCTCTGTTGATATGGCTGGCGATGTAAGGCAAAACACCATCAATCGAGCTTTGCGAAATTTTGCCCCATCTTACAATGAGTCAGCCCCTTTTGATGAAAGCTCAAAAGGTCTTTTTCCATCTGAAGGGGCAGCAGCAATAGTGCTTAAAACATTAAAGCAGGCACAAATTGACGGCGATATAGTTTATGCTGTAATAAAAGGGATTGGAGCAGGGTCAGGCGGGCAGCTCTCTTGTGAATTGGTTAGCACAAATAATCAAACCAAAACGGATCAAATCAAATCAAATAATTGGCAGGATATTTATATAAAATCGCTATCTGATGCCTTAAATAGTGCTAAAACAAAAATGAGCGATATTGGGCTTTATTTGGGGCATGGCAGCGGCGATTTAAACCAAGATACTCGTGAGTTAGATACAATTAATAACTTATCTGCCCTACCCTACCAGCAGAGTGAAAAATTTGAGCCTTTTTCATCTGCAATTAGCTCAACCTCTGCAACAATAGGAGATACTCACGCTGTTTCTGGGCTTTTATCAATAGTTCATTCAGCACTTGCGATTTACCATAAAATCATACCTCCTCTGCCAAAATTTAAATCTCCTTCAATAAACTTGACATCTGATAGACTCTATTTTTCAAAATTTCCAACATTCTGGATTAAAGGCGATTTGCAAGATAGACGAAGAGCTGTTGTAGCCGCAATCACATCTGATGGTTGCTGCTCTCATGTTGTGGTTGAGGAGTCTATCTCACCATCTTCTGATCACTTAGATCATTTTGGAGTAGTTAATTTAGATCACAAAATTTATAAAAATAGAGAAAATCTATTTGACATAGATTTTAAAGAGTTCTCTGGCATTGAGCAGATTGGAAAAATTGGTAAA
>JADFZO010000146.1 GCA_015232465.1 Desulfamplus sp. | reverse complement strand
AAGTTTGGCTTTAACTAAAATCTAACAATAACCTAATATTATTCTAACATTGATATATTAGAGTAAATAAATTTGAAACCGATGTTATAGGCTAATGCTGAAAAGTATTGATATACCTAAAACTTTAAAAATAGGGCAGGTAGAGGCGATGGTATTGCATGATGATGAGTGGTTAAAGAGAATTGCCAAAATTGACTTTGCATTTCAGCCAATTGTAAATATTCATACAGGTGTCTGCTATGGATATGAGGCTCTTTTAAGAAATTACAAAGAGGCTGGATTTGAGACTATCGACAGCTTTTTTAATGAGGCGTATTGCGATAAACTGCTTCACAACATAGATACTGACCTTCGTAAAAAGGTGATTAAAAAATTCTCTTTGCTGCCAAATGACCAGTCAGTAAAGCTCTTTTTCAACCTTGATAGCCGTATTTTAGAGTCTTGCGATTATGAGTTTGGCAATACGGCAAAAATGTTAAAACTATATGGCTTGCCTCAAAGCACCATCTGTTTTGAGCTATCGGAAAAGTATGAGTTTGTAAATCCAAGAGAGGCTGCTAAAGTATTAAAATCATACCGATCTCAAGGTTTTAATATTGCAATGGACGACTATGGTTCTGGCTTTTCAGGTTTTCAGATGCTCTACTACTCTGAACCTGAATTTATAAAAATCGACCGCTTTTTTATCCACGATATTTCAAAAGATACTAAAAAGAGGCTCTTTGTCTCAAATATTGTCAATATAGCCCATCTTTTAGGAATCGTTGTTATTGCAGAGGGGGTTGAGACTGAAAGCGAATACTTTATATGCCGCGATTTAGGGTGTGATTTAGTTCAAGGCTACTTTGTTCAACATCCTCAAATAGATATTAAAAATCTTAAACTCTATTATGAGCATATCCACCTTTTAAATAAGCGAGATAGACGAAAAGCATCAAAAGATCAGTGGCTTATAAGCTCTGAAATTGAGTATATTGAGCCTGTTTTGCATAATGAGAATGCCCTTTCAGTTTGCGAAAAGTTTAGATGTAAAAAGAACAACACCTTTTTTCCTGTTGTTAATGCAAACAGCGAACCTTTAGGCGTTATAAGGGAGAATAGTTTTAAAGATTACACATACTCAAAGTTTGGCAGAGAGCTACTTAAAAATCCATCGTTTGGCAAAGATTTAACCAGATTTTTAACCAAATTTCCAGTTGCTGATGTCCACATACCAGTTGAAAATATCCTTGAGATTTACTCCCAATATGCCAATGCAATAGAGGGGATTATAATTGTTGAGGATATGAAGTATGCAGGTTTCTTAAGTGCCCCATCTCTACTTAAAATTTTGAACGAAAAAAATCTATCTGCAGCAAGAGATCAAAATCCACTAACTAAACTTCCCGGAAATACCCGAATACATGAGTATATCTCTGAGGCTCTTCAAAACAGAGATGATCAGTATCTTCTTATCTACTTTGATTTTGATAATTTTAAGCCATATAACGACAAATATGGCTTTAGAAACGGAGATAGGGTGATCTTATACTTTGCAGATATTTTAAAGAGCTACGCCAGCATTAAATCAACCAGATTTGCAGGTCATATTGGGGGCGATGACTTTTTTATGGGAATCCATAAAGAGAATTGCGATTGTATGATTATGGAGATGCGTCAGCTTGCAGAGAAATTTAGGAAAAATGTCGAGAGTTTTTACGATAGCGAGGCGATAAAAAACGGTTTTACCATCTCTACAGACAGAGATGGGAATATCAAAAAATTTGATATTTTATCGGTCAGCATTGTTATTTTAGAGCTATCTGAAAATCGTCAAAGAATCTATCTGACTGAGGAGATAAGCAAATGTTTAGCAACTTTAAAGAGTATGGCAAAAAAAAGTGATGACCACCTATATTGCACAAATATATCTCAACTTGACGAGCTTTTGAGCCAACACGTTCTGCCAAATCAGCATAACGAAAATTTTACGCAGCTAAAAGGTTTTGAGGCACTAAACAGTGTTGGGAAAAAAAATGGTAAAGATGAGATGATGTGCCTCTCTAACTTTATGTAATAATTATAAATTCGAGGATAAATATGGCTATTATTAAGTTAATACAAAATAGAAAATGGGTAACTGTAGGAATGAAAATCTTGGCTGGAGTTGCCATTGCATCAAATATTTTTATTGGAGCACTCCTATATTTTAATCTTCACTCAAGCAAAAGTGTTGAGGCAACTGTAAATGAGGTTCTTACAATTCGTGAGCAACTTAGCACAAATCTTAGAGCTGCTTTATTTGCGATGCAAAACAAGTTTATATCTCTGCCCCAATTTTTTCATATTGATCCGCATGTTAAG
>JADFZO010000145.1 GCA_015232465.1 Desulfamplus sp. | reverse complement strand
AGAGACCTTAACAGATTCTCCATATTTTCCCTGCAAATAGCCATCAACATACATGCTATCCTTACCTGATAAAAGTGGAATACCATAATTAAGGCAGCTCTCTTTTAAAGCACGGCAAGCCCTTACAAGCTGGGCAGCTTTAAATTTTCCATCAGGATTTTTAGTTGGGTGATATTGAATGTCGGGCCAACAAAAATTATCGACTCCTCCAATATGAGATAGCGTTCCACCAACCGCGATTATCCGTCTGACAGCCTCATCAATTGTGCATGTCATCATGTTATAGGCATCAATTTTTGAATACCAAGGAAATAGGGATTGTGAAAAGGCAACACCTTTTACAGAGTTAAGAACAGGGCGAATGACTGAGGCATCAGATGGGACATCTCTGTTAATCCCAACTAATGGCTTTATAACGCTTCCACCTTGCACCTCATGGTCATATTGTCTTGTTATCCACTCTTTTGAGCAGATATTAGGGCGAGCCACCATATCACAAATAAGTGCATTATAATCACGAGGCTCTTTTAGAACAGGCTCTGTTAATCCTCTTTGAATGGGGGAGAGCCAAACAGCATCAAACTCCCACTTTGGAAAGCCCTTTTCAAGCAGATCAATATCAACCCAAGCACAAGTTTTATCGTGATATTTGATATGCAGTTTTCCTGTATCTGTGTATCTGCCAATAACAGTGCTCTCAACCTCATGCTCTTTTGAAAGCTCCATAAATCTATCAATATTTTCAGGCTTAACAGCTATGGTCATTCTCTCTTGCGATTCAGATACCCAAATCTCCCACATATCAAGTCCCTCATATTTTAAAGGAACTTTATCAAGCCAAACCTCACAACCATTGCTAATTTGTGCAGATTCGCCAACAGATGAAGATAAACCACCACCACCGTTATCTGTGATAAAATTAAACAGCCCCTCATCACGAGCAATCAGCAAAAAATCGTGCATCTTTTTTTGGGTGTATGGATCACCAATCTGCACATGACCTGCTGGCGTGTTTTCAGATAAGACCTCTGATGAGGCTGTAACTCCATGAATTCCATCTTTGCCCACACGCCCACCGCTCATAATAATAAGATCACCAGCCTCTGTCTTTTTTTCATGGCTTGGCTTGCCATTGATCTTTTTTGGCATGATCCCTAAAGCTGTAACAAAGACAAGGCTTTTACCCATATAGCCTTCGTTAAATAACGTCTGACCAAATGTGGTTGGGACTCCGCTCTTATTTCCGCCATCTTTAACCCCCTCAATCACACCATCTAAGAGCCTTCGAGGGTGAAGAGTTGCCTTTAATGGTCCGCTGTAATCGATCTGTCCAACACAAAATCCATAGCTTCCCATGATTAGTCTTGAGCCAAGACCAGTTCCCATTGGGTCTCGATAAACTCCCACAATTCCAGTAATTGCACCACCATAAGCCTCCATATTTGAAGGGGAGTTGTGAGTTTCGCCTGTAATTACGTAGTTATTGTTATCATCAAATGAGCCGACTCCAGCGTTATCCCACAAAACAGAGACCACCCAATCTTTTTCATCTTTTAGCTTTAAGGTTGGCTCTTGGATATATTTTTTAAAGAGATTATCCTCAAGAACATTTTCGCCTGTTGCTGAGTCAAAATAATTAAAAATTCCTCTAAATGTGTTGTGGTTGCAGTGATCGCTTCGAGATTGGGAGATATACTCAATCTCAACATCAGTTGGACCATCTTCTAATGATCTATCTATTTTGCTGCGTGATTGACGCACATTTTGATCAAGAAAATAGCTTCTGATTACTGGAATATCTCTTGGATTTAGTGCTAAATTTCGCTCATTGCTTATCTTTTCAAGTGCTACGTCAGACTCAATATTTAAAATCTCAAAACATGGCTCATGGTTTAGCACCACTTTTGGTATTGTCAAAATTGTGCCTTTTTTGGACTCCCACTCATCTTTTGAAAAAATTTTCCACTGCTGAATTATTGGATTTGCAAGAAGCTCGCTTGCAACTTTTTTAACATCATCATAAGTTAAACTCTTACCAGTTAGGCAGTATCGCTTTGAGGTATAAACCCCCTCACCCTCTTTAAAATCTTTTTTAAGAAGATCGTGTATAGCCTCAATAGCTGTGCTTGCAGCGTTATCTCTAACACCTGGTCTAAAACCTATCCAGATGCACCAGTCAAACGCAATATTTAATGGCAAATCAGATGATGATACCTGAATAACAGGATTTGTTAAAATCTGATTTTGGATAGCCTCAACGTCTGACTTTGAAAAATCAGCATCAATAACTACCAAGTTCACAGTGCGTCCATCTTGAATATCAATATTAAAATACTCAAGAGCCTTTTTTTGCAAGCCCTTTGCCTCTGCGTCAAGAAGTTCTGGTTTTAAAGCTGTTTCAATACAGGAGATCATC
>JADFZO010000144.1 GCA_015232465.1 Desulfamplus sp. | reverse complement strand
ATCGCCTTGTAGAAGATAGAGTAAATTTTTATATCACTACATGTTAAGCACTACCCTAAACTGTATGCCATACTATCCAAATAAAGGGTCAAATTTATCGCATCTTCCAGAGCCTTCAAAAATGGAATTGGAGAGAGTCCTAAAAAGATTCTATCAAAAGGTGGCATTGAGATATTTGAAGTTAATGGGCTTATAGACGATATTGTTCCGCGAGTTGCAAGTGGTTCATCTATAAATCATCTGTTAAAGCGGGCAAAAACAGAGTGTAAAATGAGCTGTTCTGGAACTGGAAGTGGTTGTATGTAGTTGATAATACTAAAAAAATAATGAACAAAATAATGGGAGAGATAAAAAATGGGAGTGCCAAAAAATCATATTTTAGTCTGTGCAAGTTTTCGACCCTCAGGGGAACCAAAGGGTAAATGTCATCGCAAAGGTTCGATAAATTTTTTGCCATATATTGAGAACGAGATTATTGATAGGGGCTTATCTGATGTTATCGTATCAAGCACCTGCTGCCTAAAGATGTGCGATGATGGTCCAATAATGGTCATCTATCCTGAAAATATCTGGTACAAAAATGTTGAGAGCGAAGAGGTTATTGACGAAATTCTTGATGCTTTAGAAAATGGCTCAGTTGCAAAGAGCCATCTACTTTATAGTGATGATTAAATGCGATGTATGAACTATGAATATGATAGAAAAACAACTTAAAATAGCTCAAAATTTAGGGGTACGAAGAACGATAAAAATCGTAGATACAACATTACGAGATGGTCTTCAAGCCCCTGGAGTCCTATTTGATTCAGATGAGAAGAGAAGCATTGCAGTAGCACTTAGTGAAGCTGGAGTTGACGAGTTAGAGGTTGGGATTCCTGCAATGGGGATTGAGTCTCAAAATGGGATAAACCATCTTTGCAATCTAAATCTATCGTGCAATCTTATATCGTGGTGCAGAGCTGTTTCAGGCGATATTTTAGCTGCTGCTAAAACTAAAACTGATGCTATCTCAATCAGCTTTCCAACATCTGAAATTTTACTTAAAACATTTGGCAAAGATCAAAGTTGGCTCTTTGATTTCTTACCATCTATGGTAGAGCTTGCCTCAAAATATTTTGATAAAATCTATGTTGGGGCACAAGATGCAACACGAACAGATTTTGAACTCCTCTCAAGATTTGCAAAAATTGCCAACAAGTTGGGGGTTGCACGCATTCGCATTGCAGATACAGTTGGAGTTGCAACCCCTTTTTCAACATTTAATCTTATCAAAAAAATTAAAGATTT
Source organism: Desulfamplus sp. (assembly GCA_015232465.1). Taxonomy (GTDB): domain Bacteria; phylum Desulfobacterota; class Desulfobacteria; order Desulfobacterales; family Desulfobacteraceae; genus Desulfamplus. Next base: position 1,191 of record JADFZO010000144.1, on the reverse strand, counting down.
AACCCCAAATCTTGAAGTAGAGTTTCATGCCCATAACGATCTTGGAATGGCAACTGCTAATGCTTTTTGTGCTGCTGAGGCTGGTGCTGATGCTTTGAGCGTTACGGTAAACGGTCTTGGTGAGAGGGCTGGCAACGCTCCGCTTGAAGAGGTTAGCGTTGCTCTATTTGGAGTTGGAAATTTTGATGGCAAAATCAAGCTTCATCACCTTAAAAATCTTAGCACCATGGTCTCTAAAGCCTCAAATCGCCCTATACATAAGGCTAAACCAATAGTTGGGTCAGATGTCTTTAAACATGAATCTGGAATCCACTGTATGGCAATGCTAAAAAATAGCGACTCATACCAGCCATTTGATCCATTAATTATTGGAGCAGATGAAGCTCAATTTGGAATTGGCGGGCAATCTGGCTGTGCAATAATAAGGCATCTCTTAGCTATGGCTGGGATTACAGTAAGCCAAAAAGATGCACTTATTTTGCTTGACCATGTTAGATGTGCTGCAATAAAAAGTAAGTCTTCAATATCAGTTGAGGAGCTGATTGCTCTCTATTTTCAAACTTTTCAAAAAGTTGCATAGATTAAAATCTACGCCTAAACCTTTAAATTAGCTTTTCCATAAATGGGTGAAGAGATGTGGCATTTGTCCTATCTGCCCTCATATTTCTTAAATTAGATACAAGCTCAATTGAAGCCCTTGCATCCTCAATTCCATAACCTTTGCCATCAAGTATATCTTGATAGACAATTGTATGAAGATCAGTAAATCCCCCTGAAAATTCAATCTCTTCGCCATCAACTGTAATTGATCTGTATGTTGGAGCACCTTTTTTTATCGCCTCTTGGGGCAAATCATCTCTATCAATTGAGAGAAACCATCGAACAGTTGCCCGCTCAAGCTCAATAAATCCGCCCATTTTACGACTCTCTGATAGATGAAGCTCAGAGCGTTGAGCTTTGCCAAAAATCCAAAATAGCATATCAAAAAAGTGGATACCAATATTTGTTGCAATTCCGCCAGATTTCTCCATAAACCCTTTCCATGAGGTCATATACCAGTTGCCGCGAGATGTTATGTAGCTAAGTATTATCTCATGCTTTTTTGTAGGTTTTACCGAGCTTTCAGCCATTTTATCCATCTTCTCTTTTATCGCAATTATTGATGGGTGGCAGCGAAGTTGCAAAATATTA
>JADFZO010000143.1 GCA_015232465.1 Desulfamplus sp. | reverse complement strand
CCTGATTACATGAGAGCCAAGAAAAATAGAGCTAATAAGCCCCCATGTTCCAATAAGCCAGAAACCCATATCTTGAACCACACGTTTTTTATCGCCAACAGTCATATTTCCAAGAATGTCTGACAGAACAAATAAAATTAAGGCTGAAATAAAAAGTATTATAAATGCCCTGTTACGCATATTTTCCCTGACAATATTCAATGACAGGGTTGTAATCTGTTTAACTATTCTACTCATTTAAACATTTCCTTAAAATTTGGGTAAACTGAAGTTAAAGAATCTATAGAGATTCCACCTTGACCCGCAACCTCTATCAACTTCTGTTTGCTATCATGATCAAGTTTGACAAAAAATGACCCATCTGGCTGCCTCTCAATATTGCAGCCTTTAAGGGTTGATTTTAGGTTATCGAATTTTAAATCATTTTTCAAACCATCACCCGTAGCAGTATCCACACTATCTTCTATATGAAAGATTGCCTGATACTGTTTGCCAGAGCCTGTTTCTGATACTGGTAGATCGCCCATATTTCCCTGCCATCTTATTGTACCACCAACAATAACAGCAATAGTATCAGATAGCCTTTCAACATCAGACATTATATGTGAACTAAAAAGCAGAGTTCCCCCGCTCTTTTTAAAATCAAGCAAAATATCTTGAATATTTCCTCTCCATAGAGGATCCAAGCCACTCATTGGCTCATCAAGCATCAAAATTTTTGGGTTGTGCAAAAATGCCTGAACAAATCCAGCTCTCTGCATCTCTCCTTTTGACATTGCACTTAAAAGCGAGTTTGCCTTGTGGCTTAATTCAAACTTATCAACAAGATAGCCTATTCTTGATGTTAAATCAGAAGTTGTCATGCCAGAAAGATAGCCAAGCATCTTTAACCATTCGTTAAGTTTTAGGTGTGGGTATAGATATTGGCTCTCTGTTAAAAATCCTACGCATGATCTTGTATCAGTTCCAAATACATGCTTGCCATTAATTGTTACTGAACCAGTGTCTGGTTTTAGTATGCCAGCAGCAAGTTTTATAGTAGTTGTCTTGCCAGCACCATTAGAGCCAACAAGCCCTAATGAAAAGCCTTCTGGTATTTTTAAATTCAAATCTTTAATAACTTTATGAGGTTTCATCAAAAAACCCTGACGTATGGAATAGTTGACATTATTCCACTCAAGAGTCGTATTAGTCATGATTTTTTTCCATATTTTTTATTATTTTGTTTTGTATAACCTGTTTTTGCAACGGATTATCAAGAATATCCATTGCTGTATCTATAAAATTGTTAATAAATTCGCTGTTATCCGTTTTTGATGCAAGAGTGGCTGAAAGTTGTGCAAGATATTTAGGCGATCCTTCAATTTTTGATGCTTTTAACAAGGAGATAGATGCAGCTTCCATATCTTTAAAGTGTTGCCATAAAATATAGCCACTAAAAAAATGAAGTTCCCACACATTTGGAAGATTTGCAATCCCTTTTTCTATAATAGTCATAGCTTCAAATGGGGCATCTGCCTCTAAGAAAAGGGCTATAGCACCAAAAGAGTATGGGTGTTCCCATTTTGGGGATAGATCAGTGATTAGATTAAGAAGATATAGGAGATAATCATATTTTTTATCAGTAAGTGCATGGGCACCAAAGTAGTAGCAGGTTCTAAGCCATAAGATGTCGCTGATAAAATTAGGGTCAGCAGGGGCAAATAGACGGGCAGAGATAGAATTAATAGGAAGATATCGAATCTCATCAACACTTTTGCTTTCGCACCAGGGGCAATCTGGGTTGTTAAGCGAAAAGGTAAAACGATCTGCAATAAGATTTGATTGAAGATAAAGGGTAATTGTTAAGAAAAATATTAAAAAAAACGAGGATATTAGAGTTTTCATAAAAATAGACCATAATAATGTTTTGACAATTTACTGACAGGCATTAGGTGCGTTATTAAGAGAGCCATCTTGATCCATAGTCCATCTGTCAGGCTTACTTTGCAGCGTAGCATTAGCAGTGGCAATAAATGTATTTGCAGTAGGCACTGTTACAGTAATTGAGTAGTTTGCACTTCCTTTAGGCATAAAACCAATTCTATCAAGGCTCGTGCTGTAGGTATCGTATGAAGCAAAATAAGCTTCCTGAGAAGTTCTTACAGCACCTAAGTTAGACTTTGCCTCAGACTGTTTTGCCTTGCATTGATACAATATATAGTTTGGAATTGCAATAGCTGCTAAAATCCCAATAATTGCTACAACAATCATAAGCTCAATAAGTGTGAAACCACTTGATCTGTTTTGCAATCTATTCATTATTATAACCTCCCTGTTAGATTAGTAATAAAAATGGGGGTGATTTTATAAAATATAACCACCCCCATTTTTACATATTAATTTGAACTTAAGGAATATATTCTTTGCTAAATATTAGTCTGAACCTACACATGCATTTGTATCATTGGTAAGTGCCCCAGAAATTTGAACCATATTCCAAATGTCATCTGCGGCCCCAGTTTTAATACCATTGCCAGTTGATGTAGCTGTATTAGTAGTGCCATCGGTTGTGAAGTCGTAGCGAGCAGTTCCTTTAGATGCAAAACCTATTTTATCCATCGAGTCAGCATAGGCATCATACTCAGCAAAATACGCCTCTTGCATACTTCTAATAGTTCCAAGTCCAGATTTTGCCTCAGCCTGTTTAGCCTTACACTGATAGTTAATAAAGTTTGGAATTGCAATAGCTGCCAGAATACCGATAATGGCAACAACGATCATAAGTTCGATCAAGGTAAAACCTTTTTGATTCTTTTGTAATTTGGATTTATATTTGCAACAACGGTTGTATTTCT
>JADFZO010000142.1 GCA_015232465.1 Desulfamplus sp. | reverse complement strand
GAAGATGCGTTGCTATTTGAGCATGTTATGGAAAAGGAGAGTCTCTGATGGCTCGAGGAGATGTTTTGCTTATCAGATTACCTGTTACTAATGGAAGAGAACAAAGTGGACAGAGACCAGCAGTGGCTGTTCAGACAGACATAAAAGGCTCTCCAATGTTGATGATAATACCTGTTACATCTAATTTAAGTGCTTTGAGGTATAATTTTACTGTTAGTATAGAACCCGCAACCAGTAATGGTTTGACTTTACCATAACAACAACACAAATTTCTTGGTTAAAAATATCAACGACACAGCAAGAACAGAGCCAACTAAACTATTTTTTAATTTAGGAGATAATAATGCCTGTTATCAGTCGATTTCTTGGAATCATTATATCAATGTATTGGCAAGATCATTTACCGCCACACTTTCATGCAAAATACAGTGAATATGAGATCACAGTAAACATTAAAAATGGAGTGATTGAAGGGCGATTTCCAAAGCGGGCTTTGAAACTTGTAATTGAGTGGTATGAGTTACATAAAGACGAATTATTAGAAAATTGGGAACTCTGCCAACAACAAAAACCAACAAAACTGATACAACCATTGGAGTAAAATTAGAATGATAATGCACGTTAAAGATGCAAGATATTTTAATGATTATAAGATAGAGGTCTCTTTTAATGATGGGCGAAAAGGTGTTGCAGATTTGAGTAATATTTTGGGAGGCATTTTTGAGCCACTTAAAGACAAGTCTTTGTTTTCTAAGTTCAATGTAGATGAAGAGCTAAATACTGTTACATGGTCTAACGTAGCAGATATTGCACCTGAATATCTTTACTTTTTAGCGTTTAAAGATGAGCCTGAACTTGCGGAAAAGTTCAAACAATGGGGATATATTTAAAATAAATCAGACCAGAAAGGTAACGGTGGAGATAAAAAATATGAGATTTAATATAACAATTGACCGTGATGAAGATGGTATCTGGATTGTGGAGTGTCCATCTATCCCTGGTTGCGTAAGTCAAGGCGATACTAAAGATGAGGCATTGGAAAATATTAAAGATGCAATTTATCAGTGTCTTCAAGTTCGTGCAGAACGAGGCTTACCCTTGACAATAGAAACCCGTCAGATTGAGGTGGCTGCATAAATGTCTTCTGCTCTTCCAGTTCTAAGCGGACGTGAAGTTGTCCGTGTATTTCAATTTGGATAACCTGAACGTTCTAAATAGGCTAATTTTAAGGAGATATTAACATCATGTTTAAAAACGAGACTTACATAAATAGGAGAAAACTTTTAAAAGAGCAGTTAAAATCAGGCATTGCACTATTTTTTGGGCATGATGAAAGCCCGATAAATTTTGCTGATAACTGCTACCAATTTCGGCAAGATAGCTCATTTCTCTATTTTTTTGGGCACAATCTGCCAAATCTTATTGGAGTTATCGATCTTGATGAGGGTATAGATTACCTGTTTGGCAATAATTTTGAGATAGATGATCTTATCTGGAGAGGCTACCAGCCATCAATAGAATCGCTGGCTCAAAGAGTTGGAGTCAATAAAAGTGCAAATTTAAAAGAGTTTGAGCAGTTTTTGCAAAAAAGTTTATTGTCTAAACGAAAAATCTGCCTACTTCCACCATACAGAGCATCAACAAAGCTAAAAATTATCCACTATTTGGGGCTGGATTTTCTAAAAAAACTTGAGTTAAGCCTACCAACAGAGTCAGTTGATTTTATAAAAGCTGTGGTTAGCCAAAGGCAGATAAAAACAGATGAGGAGATAGCCCAGATTGAAGAGGCTGTTGATATAACTGTTGATATTCATATTGAGGCGATAAAGAGTGCAAAAGCAGGCATGACAGAGCATCAAGTAGTTTTGTTAGCCTACAAAAAGATGCTTGATATAGAAGATATATCAATGTCATTTACCCCAATTGCCACAACACGAGGAGAGATACTTCACAACCATTTTTACGGCAATACCATAAAAAAGGGCGATCTCTTTTTGCTTGATGGTGGTGTTGAAAATAAAATGCACTACTCAGCAGACCTTTCAACAACATTTCCAGTCAATGCAAAATTTACAGCATTGCAAAAAGATATTTACCAGATAACCCTTGATGCCCACCAAGCAGCAATTGCCATGCTTGCACCTGATGTTCCATTTAAAGATGTCCATATTAGAGCATCTAAAACCATTGCAGAGGGTCTTAAATCTATTGGAGTTATGAAAGGAGATGTTGATGAGGCTGTTGAGTTAGGTGCTCATGCCCTATTTTTTCCATGCGGCACAGGGCACATGATGGGGCTTGATGTTCACGATATGGAGGATTTAGGAGAGATTTATGTCGGGTATGATGGTGAGGCTAAAAGTGAGCAGTTTGGTCTAAAATCCCTTAGACTTGCAAAGCCCTTAAAGGCTGGATTTGTATTGACCATTGAGCCTGGAATCTACTTTATCCCAGCTTTAATTGATAAGTGGAATGCAGAGAAAAAATTTGTCGATTTTATAAATTATAATAAACTTGAGCCATCTACAGGGGAGATATATCGGACATTTGGCGGAATTAGAAATGAGGAAAACTATCTTATAACCCAAAACGGAGCAAGAGCTTTAGGAAAACCTAAACCCAAAACTATTGATGAGATTGAATCTCTTGCTCTGTTAAATCGCACAAAATGTGTATAAGTGTGATGTGAGCCTCTTGAATCCTTGCAGTTACGGTGCAATCTACACAAAAAGCAACATCAACAATCTCTTTGAGCTTTCCCCTATTGCCTGACAAGCCAACAGTAGAAAGACCCATTGACTTTGCCTCTAAAGCAGCTTTAATCACATTGGGCGAGTTTCCGCTGGTTGTTATGCAGATG
>JADFZO010000141.1 GCA_015232465.1 Desulfamplus sp. | reverse complement strand
TGATACTTCGAGATATTTGAAAGGTGTCATCTTTTTTGAAAAAATACTTTGAGAGATATTTGGGGTGAATATCTGCTGCAATGCTCTCGTGGTAAGTTCCAGCTTGAGCAAATAAGATAGCATTACGGTCAATATCGGTAACAAAAATTTTGATGTCGTGAGATACTTTAAGTGTCTCCATGCACTCTTTAATTGAAATAGCAAGGCTATACGCCTCCTCACCAGTTGAGCCTCCAGCTACCCAAACACGAAATTCACGGTTTTTATGCTCTTCAAGAAGATGTGGTAACCAAGTATTGCTAAGTGCTTCAAAAATATGTGGGTCTCTAAAAAAATTAGTTACACCAATTAGTAGCTCACGGTATAGAGTATCGACTTCACCAGAGTGGGTTGTTAAATATTTAACATAATCGCTTAAATTCTCCATCTGGTTTACCATCATTCGGCGTTCAACCCTACGCATCACAGTTGCTGGCTTATAATAGGTAAAATCAATTTTGCACTTTTCACGTATTAGGGCAAAAATTTTGGTAATGCCGTTATCTTCGCTTATTAGCTTATCACTTCTTGTTATGTCAGCCATGTAAGGGTGTTTGATAAACGCAAGAAGCTGTACTGGCATCTCTTCTGGTGGAAGGACAAAATCACTCAACCCCGTTGAGATGGCAGCTCTTGGCATTCCATCAAACTTTGCTGTCTCTTCGCTTTGAACCATGACCATACCGCCACACTCTTTTATTGCCCTGACACCACGCATTCCATCGCTCCCTGTGCCTGATAGAATTATTCCAACAGCTTTTTCAGCCTGATCTTCTGCAAGTGATCTGAAAAAAATATCAATTGGCAGATTAAGCCCGCGTGAGTGATCTTGCTCGCTTAATATCAACTTTCCGTGAAATATTGTGAGATTTTTTTTAGGTGGGATTAAGTAGATACAGCCAGCATTAACAGTTAAACCATCTTCAGCACGAAACACCTCCATTGGAGTTCGTTTAGAGAGAATTTCGACCATCAAGCTCTTGTAATCAGGCGATAGATGCTGAATCACAATAAATGCAAGTGTTGATTGACCTGGCATGTTCATAAAAAATTTTTCAAGAGCTTCAAGACCACCTGCTGATGCACCAATTGCCACATAATGGGTAGGAAGATTTGTAGTGGGTACCTCGTTTTTTTCCTGTTCGCTGTTTTGAGTTTTATCTTTAATTATCTCTTTTGTTTCAAAATTTGTCTGATTTTCCATCAATTCCCCCCTGTGGGTTTAAAGTGCATTTTTAACTTATAGACCCCATTTTCAAGACGTGCATCTAATGGCAATTTTGCCTTTTCAAAAACCTTTATCATTGGTTGATTGTCTGAGATAACCTCTGCAGAAAATCCCTTTATCTCATGTTCTCTTGCAACACTTATAAGAAGATTTAGCATATAACTACCAATACCAACTCCCTGATAAGCCTCTTCAATTAAAAATGCAACATCTCCATAACTTGTTCGCTCATCTTTTACAAACCTTGCCTCTGCAATTATCTGTTCATCTTCGGCATTTCCAGTTAGTCCAATTATTGAAAATTCCTTGCTGTAATCTACATTTACATACTCTTGCATCTTATCGTGAGACATAGTTTTAATTGAGTAAAAAAACCTATAAAAGATAATCTCATCAGAGCAGCGGTAGAAAAAACGCCTCATAGACTCTTCATCTGAAGGTTTTATCGCCCTGAAACGGACGGTAATTCCACCTTTAAAGGTCTGTTTTTCAGAAATATGTGCAGGATAAAGATGGGCAGATATGGTGCTAAAAATCTGATTTGAATAGATAAATTTCTTATTTCTTGCCTGTTCCATCAGATATTCCCTGTCATCAGGGTGAGCAATGTCGATAAGTGATTGGGAACGTTCACGAAGAGTTTTCCATTTAAGATTGGCAACACCATATTCAGTAACAATCATCTGTACAGACTCACGAAGCCTTAGTTGATTTGGATAATCCATCAAAACTGGTAAAATATTTGGTTCTCCCCTCATATTTCTACTTGGTAAGGCAATGATAATACAGCCATCTTGAGATGCTTCTGCCCCTTTAAAAAAGTCAATAACTTCACCCGGACCTGTAACCACAGCACCTTGTAAAGGAAAGGCAATACTACCCAATAGATCAACTTTTCTTGCCTCATACAAAGCGACAAATTGTGGATTTTGTCCAATAAATTGAGGGTTGCAGACCCAATCAATTCCTTGAAATTCAACTAATGGATTTCGATCAAGCCACTTCATAAGAGCTTTGGAGCCAATAGCATAAGAGGTAAGAGATTTTCCCCTAAAAGGCGATTTCTTAGAGTTTGTTACAGCTCCGCTCTTAACAAGAGTTGCTAAGGCATCTGTAAAGTATAAAGAGTGAATCCCTAAATCTTTTTTAGAGATAAGATGAGGCACTAAAGAGTCAAACAAAGCTCCGTGAGAAAACGATAGGCAATCTCCATCTTTTATAATTGAGGCTACATTAGATGCTACCTTTTCCATCTGCTCGTATGCAGCAGTAGGCTCATAAGTTATTGGGGCTTTGGTTGATTTTACCAATAGATCAAAATCGTCTGTCGAGACAAAGGTATCTCCAAATGTAAAAGGCATCTCAGTATTTATCTCACCAATAACTAAAGATGCCTGTTCCATTGCCTCTTTTGCCACATCTACAGCAACGCCAAGGCTGCAATATCCAGCCTCATTTGGTGGAGTAATTTGGACAATAGCAACATCAATTGGGATTTTTCTTGATCTGATTATCTTTGGAATTTCAGACGAATAAGCTGGGATTAGATCAACAAGACCAGAAGCTATTGTATGAGATGCAACAAAACCTGAAAAAAAAGTTTTAACACGATAATTTGGAGCATTTAGTTTTTCAGCAGATAGAACAATATCCCCAAGAA
>JADFZO010000140.1 GCA_015232465.1 Desulfamplus sp. | reverse complement strand
CAGATTGAGGCAATGAAAATAGAAATAACACAAGAACAATTAGTCTCAATCCCCTCTAATCGGGGCGGTGTTTCTGACCTGGCAGGACGGGTGCAGAAATTATCAAAAGGGGATATAGTCTCAATCCCCTCTAATCGGGGCGGTGTTTCTGACCATATACAACAGCTTATCCCCTGCCCAAAAAACAGAACTAGTCTCAATCCCCTCTAATCGGGGCGGTGTTTCTGACTATCTTTTTTTGATGTTGTTGAGATAGCCTCTTCATACGTCTCAATCCCCTCTAATCGGGGCGGTGTTTCTGACCTGATAAATTTGGAAAACGCCATGACGATGTTTTAAAAAAGTCTCAATCCCCTCTAATCGGGGCGGTGTTTCTGACTTGTTGAGTATGCCACAAATCAGGGCAGCACAAACGCCAAGTCTCAATCCCCTCTAATCGGGGCGGTGTTTCTGACGCAAAAATGGCAGCAGTAAAAGTAGCATCAAGACAAATCGTAAGTCTCAATCCCCTCTAATCGGGGCGGTGTTTCTGACAAACGTAAAAATTATATATGTAGGGGGAAAGCCAACATCTGGTCTCAATCCCCTCTAATCGGGGCGGTGTTTCTGACAAGGTGGGCAATGATGCAAGCTGTCGGGCTTGCATCTACACGTCTCAATCCCCTCTAATCGGGGCGGTGTTTCTGACTAGAAAAATCTATGCTCTTGCTATGCCTAAGAACTTTAAGTCTCAATCCCCTCTAATCGGGGCGGTGTTTCTGACGAGAACTACCCTGCTCATTGGTTACATGAATATACAACAACGTCTCAATCCCCTCTAATCGGGGCGGTGTTTCTGACGATAGAATACCATGAAAGAATTGATGAGATGCACAAAGAGTCTCAATCCCCTCTAATCGGGGCGGTGTTTCTGACCCGTAGATGCCACACCCCCGCACCTGCAATCAGGCAGGGTCTCAATCCCCTCTAATCGGGGCGGTGTTTCTGACATACACTGGGGAGTATGACGCACAAGGCAACCCAACAAAGTCTCAATCCCCTCTAATCGGGGCGGTGTTTCTGACGGAGTGCAAGCTCCGCAATATAAAGTCAGCACAAGCTCTCAGTCTCAATCCCCTCTAATCGGGGCGGTGTTTCTGACGGAGTTTTACAATCGTCCAAGCTACACGCATCCCAATGGAGAGTCTCAATCCCCTCTAATCGGGGCGGTGTTTCTGACCAAGGACGGAGTTAAACTAAAATCGACAACATGAACAGTCTCAATCCCCTCTAATCGGGGCGGTGTTTCTGACATAAGTTTCTCAATCTCCTTGAAGCTCATTAGGATTAAGGTCTCAATCCCCTCTAATCGGGGCGGTGTTTCTGACCCGTTCTGAGAAAAAAAAGCCCATTGCAGACGGGTATGTCGTCTCAATCCCCTCTAATCGGGGCGGTGTTTCTGACACAACCACAAATAGAAAACTTGCCAATCCATTTATCTTGTCTCAATCCCCTCTAATCGGGGCGGTGTTTCTGACGAATCAAAATTGTGTTATCAGACAAAACAGAACTAATCATGTCTCAATCCCCTCTAATCGGGGCGGTGTTTCTGACTTTAACATGGAAAAAATTCAAATTGTATTATCGGACAAGTCTCAATCCCCTCTAATCGGGGCGGTGTTTCTGACAGTTATTAAAATCGGTGTTATAGAGTTTCAACCGTCTTAGTCTCAATCCCCTCTAATCGGGGCGGTGTTTCTGACGCGGGAAACCTACAACAACAGGCAGAACTGATTATTATAAGTCTCAATCCCCTCTAATCGGGGCGGTGTTTCTGACCGATATTTTAAGACAAATAGAAGTTGCTATTGTTGCAAAGTCTCAATCCCCTCTAATCGGGGCGGTGTTTCTGACCAGAAGGCAGATATCAGCCATAATACCAGAATCAACTTAGTCTCAATCCCCTCTAATCGGGGCGGTGTTTCTGACAGAAGTATTACCGTTCAGAAGGTGCAGAGAAAGTCTGCATGTCTCAATCCCCTCTAATCGGGGCGGTGTTTCTGACTTAAAAAAAGGATTTTCTATCATGTTGACGAAACAAGATAGAGTCTCAATCCCCTCTAATCGGGGCGGTGTTTCTGACCAGATCCGATCTGGAGGTTCTTGCCAGATGCCCTTACTGCGTCTCAATCCCCTCTAATCGGGGCGGTGTTTCTGACCCTTGAGACCACGGCTATAGCAAAAGGTCTCTACCCTGTCCGTCTCAATCCCCTCTAATCGGGGCGGTGTTTCTGACGCTGGATAACGCCACCACAAGCAAAATAATGAGAGGGGTGTATGTCTCAATCCCCTCTAATCGGGGCGGTGTTTCTGACCTACAACTTAGGAGAATTAATCATGACAACACTTATTAAGTCTCAATCCCCTCTAATCGGGGCGGTGTTTCTGACTCCATAGACCTCCAGGCTAGAAACGTGTTTCAAGTCTAGTCTCAATCCCCTCTAATCGGGGCGGTGTTTCTGACTTGAAACAGACTTCGCCGCTATTTGTGAAGCAGTCACAGTCTCAATCCCCTCTAATCGGGGCGGTGTTTCTGACGCAATTTAAAGACTGCTATGCGTATGTGTCAGGCACTCGTCTCAATCCCCTCTAATCGGGGCGGTGTTTCTGACCTTTTAACCTCTTAGGAGGAGATTGAGTTAATATGCAATAGTCTCAATCCCCTCTAATCGGGGCGGTGTTTCTGACGCAACTTCAAATTCATCAGATAAAACCAAAAGTTATGACAATGTCTCAATCCCCTCTAATCGGGGCGGTGTTTCTGACCTCCATCATTTGATGTAAAATTTTATGGTAATGCTGCAGGTCTCAATCCCCTCTAATCGGGGCGGTGTTTCTGACTGACGGGTGCAGGGTCTCAGCTTCAAAGGTCAAATGGCTCACGTCTCAATCCCCTCTAATCGGGGCGGTGTTTCTGACCTCTTCAGAAGGTCTGTTATCAGACCGACCGCAACAAGTCTCAATCCCCTCTAATCGGGGCGGTGTTTCTGACTAAATGGTAAAGTAG
>JADFZO010000013.1 GCA_015232465.1 Desulfamplus sp. | reverse complement strand
CTGCGATATTGAGATGGATTTAGGCAAAAGGGTTCTGCCCTATAAAGCTCCTGAAACTGGCAGAAAAGTTGCTATTATTGGGGGTGGAGTTGAGGGACTTTCAACTGCATTTTTTACAGCAAGGCTTGGGCATGAGCCAACTCTATTTGAAGCAACCTCTACTCTTGGCGGGCTTTTAAGAGTTGCAATCTCTGAGGATAGGCTCTCTCAAGATGTTCTTGATTGGGATATTGAAGGTATTTTGGAGATGGGCGTTAATGTGAAAATGGGCGTTAAGGCTGGGGAGGATTTTACAGTTGCCTCGCTTCTTAAATCAGGTTATGAGGCTGTTTTTACATCAACTGGGGGTTGGGATAGCAGACTATCAAGAGGAGAGATTTCGCATATCTCTAACATATTTCCCGGTGGCTATCTTATGATTGATCTTCTGAGAAATGATGTTCAAAAAAGCAAGAGAATCCCATGTGGCAGAGATGTTGTAATTGTTGGGGGAGGCTCTTTAGCTTTAGATGCTATAAATATGTGCCAAGATCGTGGTGCTAAAAATATCACCCTTATTGTACGAAAAGCTGCGGACATGAAATCGTTTGATGATAAGACTCTTGAGGCGATAAAGGTCAGTGGGGCTGTTATTGTTTACGAATCTGGTGTTACCAAACTGATTGGTCAAGATGATAAACTGTGTCAAATTGAATACACAAATCTTGGCACGGGTCAAAAAAGCACAATTGATGCTCAGACCATAATCTTGGGTTCTGGAAGATTTCCAGAAGTTGTATTTATAAAAAGAGAAGAGGCTATACCTCAAGAGGGGGCTCAACAAGAAGATTTGGCGAAAAATCAGCCACTCTACTGGGAGGGTGTTGAGACATACAAAACCCCATCAAATAACAAAGAGCTTGGATTTCTATCACCAGAGGACGAACTTAGCGGTTATAGTGCTGCAGTTATAGCTATAAATGGCGGAAGAAGGGCTGCTGCAACTATCCATAAACTTATGTATGGTCTGCCTATAAATGATGTTCAAAAACCAGTTGCGAAACGCTCTATTTTGCAAGGGGTTAGCTGCGTTGAAAATGTCCAAATTACCTCGCGAAATATTTTGCCAACATACTCTGCTCTACAATCAGATGGCTCTTTAAATTCAGGCGTATCTATTCGTAGGGGTAACGAAATATTTGGCGGTTATACATCTGAAGTTGCTAAACATGAGGCTGAACGCTGCTTAAAGTGCGGTCTAATCTGCTATGAAAGAGCAGAGCAACAAACAACCTCTGAGCCTATTTCTTCTTCTGCTACAACTTCGGTTGTCCTTTCTGAAGCAGAACTACCTGTTGCACAGCAGACAAAAAGAAGATGGTATCTCTTGCCCGGAATGGACTAAAAAAAGATAATGGGTTTTATTTAGCAAACCTTTGAATCATACCCATAACAGAGTATGCAAGTTGAGAGGCTGCAAATGTTGATGCGTGATCTCCTTTAATTGGAGCAAGTTCAACAACATCAAAGCCAACAACCTCTCGACTTGCAATTATCTTTTCAAGAAGTATCAAAGTGTCATACCAACCAACCCCCCCAGGAACAGGAGTTCCAGTTGCCCTAATTACAGATGGATCAAGCCCGTCAACATCTAAGGTGATATAGATTTTTTTAGGAAAATCACTTGGTATTGGATTTTCAAATAAAGAGGCTTGAGCACCCTTTATATAAATATCCTTTGGATCAATATATGCAATTTTTCTCTCTTTTCTGACCATCAACTCCTCTTGTGAGATTGCCCGCACACCAATCTGAAACAGTGGAAGATTAAGATCATCAACAGCACGCCTCATAACAGATGCGTGGCTTAAACGGCTACCTTGATAGCTATCTCTAAGATCAGCGTGGGCATCAAGCTGAATGATCCCAAACTCTCCGTTTTGAACCTCCCCAAACTCTTTTATCAGATGCTTTTTTATAGCTCTCAATGCCCCAAGCGTAACTGTGTGCTCTCCGCCAAGCAGAACAGGAATCACGCTTTTTTGCAAACCATCAACAAGAATAGGGCTAAAAGAGAGTGCCCTTGTAACCGCATCTTCAATTCTTCCTAAAATTATCTCTGGATCATCACAATTATTTGGCAGATCGCAATCAACTGGCAAAGCTGTGTAGATACCAGACTCACGAATAACAGCAACAGATTGAGAGTTATCCCAAGCCTCAAGCTGCTCTGAAGCCTCAATAATCGCGTCAGGGGCTAAGGCTGTCCCTTTTTCGTAAGATACCGATATTTCCATAGGTGCTAAAATCACATGAAAAAGCGATCTTCCTTCTCCATACTTATCTTGTACTATCTCTGATTCTAAAAATCTCATTTTAAACCATATTTCCTATAAAATTTTAAAGCCCCTTTGACAAAAAGGGGCTTTTTTAAAAAACTTATCTTTTTATGCTGATTTTAGTAGATGCTCTTAATTGACCTTTTCTACTTTAACAAAGTGCTCTTGATAGGCAATTGCACCGCCAGCGGGGTCCCAAATATCCATACCATTTTTCATAAAAGCATTATCAGCAAGACCTTTGCCAAAAGCACGACTCTCAATCGGCAGTTTGTGCCCAAAACCATGCACCACAAATACAGCATCTGGGTGGATACCATCAGTTAGCTTTGCCCTGATTGTCTCTGAATAACCATCTTTAGTAACTTTTACAAGATCGCCATCATGCACATTAATCTGTTCTGCAGCATGGTTGTTGATCCAAAGCACATTCTCTGGCATAATCTCAAAAAGCATTGGGTTGTTTACTGTATGACCTTGTGTATGGACAGCACAGCGTCCAAATGTGAGACGAAATTCCCCTTTTGGAGGCAATGCTGGAGATACGTAAGGTTTAAGAGACTCAATACCAGCAGCCTCCCATTTTTTGGAGATAATCTCAATTTTGCCGCTATCTGTCTTAAATTTAAATGAACCAAACTCTTTATTAACAGCCTTGTCAGTTAATTGAGCCATTCCACTCTTTTTAAAATCCTCAATAGTTACACCAGTGCCTTCAAGCTGAAAATTCCAAACATCTTCAATAGATTCAAATGCAAGCTCTGGAAGGTTCATACGGGTTGCAAGACCACTTACAATCTCCCAATCTGCCTTTGTGTTGTAGCGAGGTGCAAGCGCACGTTGACGAACAAAAAAGTGCGGTTTCATTGAATTTTTAGTCGCAATTATGCTCTCTCGCTCTAAATATGGAGATAGAGGCAGCACAACATCTGAATACCAGGCAGTATCAGACCAGCTAAAAGTTACTGAAACAAGAAGATCAAGATTATCCCAAATTTTTCTAAGTCTATCAGGATCAGGAAAGCCCATAAGTGGGTCATGGCGATAGGCAATATAACCCTTTACTGGATATGGCTCGCCTGTCTCCATTGCTTGAAAAAGAAGATGGGCAAGACCTGGACCCTCTTCAAATTGTGGATATTTCCAACCAACACCATCTGCCCGTTTCTCTTTTGGCTTTGGATAAAGGCTCATAAACTCTTTAAGCCCTTTATTGCCAACATCTGCTGGTTTTGCAACAAAAGGAAGCCCCCCTTTTGCACCATAACTGCCAAGAAGTGCGTTGATAATGTAAATTGTACGGGAGACATAAAATGAATCTTTATAGCGTGCAGTCATCCAGCCAGGGTGCCAAATAACAGATGGCTGTGCATCAGAAAGCTCTTTAGCAAACTCAGATATTTGCGATGCAGGAATACCCGTTTCCGCTTCAGCCCACTGCGGAGTATATTGCTTTACAAAGGCTTCAAGCTCTGAAAATTCCTCAATATATCTCTCAACAAATGGCTTGTTATAGAGCTTTTTGCCTATAATCTCATGGATTACAGCAAGGTTAAGTGCATAATCAGTTCCCGGACGAATCTGCATGTAACGGCTCGCCTTTGTTGCTGATATGTTTGCTCTAATATCAATTACTGTGAGTTTACAGCCCTTTTCAAGAGCATCTGTCAGATCGTTTACCTCTTGAACATTTATCGCCTCAAATATATTTCTTGTCTGCAAAACAACGTGGCGAGCATTTTTAAGATCATACTTTACAGATTTACGCCCCATGCCAGTTAGCGAAAGAGCAGCGTGTTGAACATTTCTTGCACATGATGAGTCATGGTTACAGTAGTTTGGAGTGCCAATACCCCTTAAAAATGCACGATGAATATCTCTAAATGGTCCACCTCTGTCTGTTAAGGCAATGGCTCTATCTCCATACTTTTCTCTAATTATATTTAACCTATCAGCAGTATAGGTAAAAGCCTCGTCCCAAGAGACTTTACGCCATTTACCCTCTCCACGATTTCCAGTGCGGATAAGCGGAGTCTGCGGACGCTCATCATCATTTATTAATGCTTTTCCAGCAGCACCCCTTGGACAAACAGCCCCTTTCATTGATGGAACATAAGGGTTGCCCTTGATAAAATCTACCTGTCCATTTTTTGTAAACACCTGTATTGGGCATCTTACTGTGCACATTCCGCAAATACTGTAAACAAATTCCTGTGTCATATAACCTTCTCTCCTTTGCTTTAAGCTGTCATAATAAAATTATGATATATTTATGTAATTCACTATATATAAAAAATCATCTGAATCCATCTGCATTAATCTCAAATCGCCTCATAATCTGCTGAAGAGCTTGCCTCTCAAGGTTGCACATCTTTGCTGCCTGAGTAACATTGCCCTGACTTAATGTGAGGAGATTCCCAAGATATTTGTGGTTAAATAGCTTAAGTAGCCTCTCTTTTGCCTCTTTGTATGGAAACTTTAAAAGCTCATCTGTTATTAAATATTTATCTGTTAAACCATTATCGTTGCCATTTGTGCTGATAATATTTTTATCGATAGCAGAAGGTTTGTTATCTTCCAAGGTAAGATATAGGTTGCTGCTATTTTCAAGATCAACACCTTTTGATTTGCAAATGTTAAACCCTTTGATTTGAATATCATCTTCTGTCATTGTGTTGCTGTTGCAATAGAGAACACCTTGCACTAAAGCATTTTCAAGCTCTCTTACATTACCGGGCCAATGGTATCGCATCAAGCACCTCATAAGATCAGGCTCTATATTTATCGCAGGCTTGTTTAGCTTTTTACAGTGCTTTGTCACAAGATGAGTTGCAATGGCTGGAATATCTGTAATTCGATCCCTTAATGGCGGTAGCTCAATTGTAAAGACATTTAGGCGATAGAAAAAATCCTCTCTAAATTCACCGTTTGCGATCTTCTTTTCAAGGTCCCTATTGGTTGATGCAATAATTCTAACATCAACCTTTACCGTGTTGTTATCTCCAAGTGCTCGTATCTCTTTTTCTTGCAGAACCCTTAAAAGTTTGGTCTGAATTGTGGGTGAAATATCGCCTATCTCATCTAAAAAGATTGTCCCTTTATCTGCCTCTTTAAAAAGCCCCTTTTTATCCCGCACAGCATTGGTAAAAGCCCCTTTTTTGTATCCAAAAAGTTCGCTCTCTAAAATATGCTCAGGCACTGCTGGACAATTTACTGGAATAAAGCTGCTGTTTTTACGAAGACTCATAGCGTGAAGCGATTGAGCTGTAAGCTCTTTGCCTGTTCCAGACTCACCAGTAATTAGAACTGTAACATCGCTTTGAGCAACCATTCGTATCTTTTCATAGACCTTTTGCATTGCAGGGCTATCGCCAATCAATTTCCCAAATCGAGCAGATTTTTCACTGTTTAACTTTCTATTTTCACGAATTAGGGCGCTTCTCTCCAATGCCTTTCTGACTCTAAAAAGTATCTCCTCTTGCTCAAATGGTTTGGATATAAAGTCGTAAGCCCCTTTTTTTATAGCTTCAATTGCAACATCAATGCTGCCAAATGCAGTGATCATAACCACAGTTAAATCTGGATAGTTTTTTGATGCGTAGTCAAGTAGTTCAAATCCCCCCATTCCCGGCATTCTTATATCGCAGAGCATAAGATCAAAATCATCTCTATTCTCTTGATTCTCTTGATTTAAAAGCGATAGAGCCATCTCTCCTGAAAAAGCCATAGTAACACGACACTCAAACTCCATCTCAAGCGATCTTTTCAAAAGACGGGTCATATCTTTCTCATCATCAACTACAAGAATATTTGGTATCATATCTTAACTCTTTTCCATTAACTCTTCTGCTATTATGTTCGATGCACAGGGCAATATAACCCTAAATAGAGAACCTTCATTCTCTTTGCTCTTAACCTCAATTCTTCCGCCATGTTTTTTAACAATACCATAACTTACCGACAATCCAAGCCCTGTTCCTTGACCAACTGGCTTTGTGGTAAAAAATGGGTCAAAAATTCTTGGTAAATTTTCAAGTTTTATACCTTTTCCGTTATCTTCTACCCATATCTCTGCATCTCTACATCGAATCTCCTCTTGTGATGAGTCTTTTTCAACATCAGTAAGGAGTGTTTTCAGGTTAATCTTTCCATTTTTCTCAACAGCATGGCACGAATTTATAAGAAGATTAATTACCACCTGTCTAAGCTCTTGCTCATTTCCTAAGACATTGCAAGCCCCTATATCGCAGATACCCTCATGGTAGAGATCAAGTTTCATCTCAATATTTCTAAAATCAGAGTGGTTATGAAGAAATTTTACAACATCATCAACAACGTGGTTTAAATTAACAATACCCTGCTTTAAAGAGCCTTTACGTGAAAATGTGAGCATATCAGAGACAACAGATTTGCAATTTTTAACATGCTTTTCAATAACCTTTAAATCTTCGTAAAAATCTGAGTTCTCCATTGATTTATCTTTAAGCATAAGCTGTGTGTAGCCAAGTATTATCCCAAGAGGGTTGTTAATCTCGTGTGCTACGCCAGCAGCAAGCTCACCAAGTGCGGCTAATTTATCTGCTTGAGCAATCTGTTGTGCCATATTTTTCTTTTCGTTTATATTTTTCATTATGATTGCTGTTCGTTCCGCCACTTTTTGTTCAAGAGTCTGATTTAGCTTGACAAGCTCAATATGTGTCTCTTCAAGAGCTTGGTTAGTTGTTTCAAGGGTTTTCTGGCTCTCAAGAATCTTCATGTTGATCTTCCAGTTCTGATTAAAAAAAAGTGTAAGAACTCCCATCAGCATAAAAGAGACAGTGTTAATAGTGCCGCTGTAAGGACTTATGAAGCTCCACCAGTCAGAGTGTCCATAAATTACCATCAACTGCCTAACAAGATGACCAAGAGCGCGTGAAATAGCAAAAATGGTAAAGCCCCAGCATATCCATAGAAGGTAAAGAGACATAACATTATCTGTATCTCTTTTTTTTAGTTTTATGGCATTATTAAGGGCAAGCAGTGCAAATACTATCATGCCAAATGAACCAGCTATATCTACAACAAGGATAGGGAGGTAGGGCAGAATCATATTAAGCTTCTTTTCCTAATAATAGTTTTCCTATCAATTGAAATCTTCATAATCATTATTTTATAAGCTCTTGATTTGCTAAATTCTGTTTAAGAATAAGGCTAAGTCCTCGCCATAAAAGTATCATGGCTGGAAGTGATAAAAGATGGTCAAGCCTTAAAAAATAATAGAACAATATGAGCGGTTTAGAGTTGTTTACAGAATCTATTTGAGCCTCAAATATAGAGATGTTTGTTAGATAGATCATATCTATCTGATTATCGAGAAAATGGACAATAAGTGCATCTAAGTTCCAAAGGCTAAAAAGAAGGGCAGAGAGTTGGATAAGTCTCCACCCTTGTTGTGAATCAAGCGATTTTCCCCTTATTGTAAAATAGAGAATTATCATTGAGATAAGAAAGAAGAGATGACCAATTTGATGTACAATCACCCCTTCTGCTGCACTGTGCATCTGAGTCGCATAGGCAAGGTGTGGAGATAAAATAGTTAATGCTGAATAGATCAATATTTGTAAAAAACGCTCTATTGACAATAAAGATTTAAACAGCATCTACACACCCGCCATATAACAAAAAATTAATAGACACCAAGAAGGTTAAGGGCAAGAAGAAGAAGCCCAGCACAGGCAACACGTTTTACAACTAATGGGCTAACACGTTTTGCAATCTGTGGACCTATATAACCGCCAAGCAGTGCTGCTGGAAACATTGCAAGGAAAAATACCAGGTCAAAGTTACCAAATTGATAGTGTCTCATTGTGCTAACAGTTGTGTTAAAAAAGATAGCCAAAAGCGAGCTACCAACAACAATATACATAGGCAGACGCAAGGCAACCGTCATAAGAGGAACCATAAATGGACCTCCACCAAATCCAAACATTGATGACATAATTGCAATAAGAAAACCACCTATGCAACCTACCCACATATTTACCTGAAACTCTTGACCCCAAAAATCTACTTTCATATTAAAAATTCTCCTTAAAAAATTTATATTCTTAAAATCTTAAAGTTACTTTTCAGTATTTACCAATTGAAATTGTGTAAATTTAAATCAACTCTTAGCCTTAGCAGATTCTTGAGCACGTTTTTTGAACTGATTGAGAATTGACTGCTCTTTTTTGTTATTGGCAATATAGCCCGGTGTTGTCTGCCAGAACATCAAAGCAGCAAGCACTATAAGTATCCAGCCAAATGCAAATTTAAACTGATCAAGCGTAATCATCTCAGTAAGTTTAGGACCTATAAATCCACCAAGCAACATGGCACAACCAATACCAGCACCAAGTTTCCAGCTTATAAAGTTAATCTTTGAGTAGTTGAATATACCACTACCTTGAGAGAATAGAACAGTAGGGGTTACAGTTCCAGCTACAATTGTGTGAGGTAAGGCAGGAAAAAGGGTGATAAGAAGGGGATTCATTATAAAACCACCGCCAGCACCCATAAGAACACCAAAGATAGCAACAACAAGAGTCAGAAGGAACGGATAAATAAGGTTCATACTTGTTCCAGCATTGCTTAAATAAAAAGTTGGAAAACCTATTTTATTCTCAAAAACTGCTGGCTCGCTCTTTAAATCTTTTCCAGATACAGCTACGATTTTGTAGTTACCGGGAGAGAGTCCATCACGAATTTTTATATCTGCTGTGTATGAGCCGTCAGCAGAGAGATTAACATCTGCACTAACAACATTACCTACACTGCGAAAACGAGATTTAACCAACTGCATAGAGCGTTTTTTGTTCTCTTTTGCATCCATAGGATCAAGAAGTGTTCCACGACTACCTATAACGCTTGCCATCAAAGTTGCCTGATAGCGATCTATTTTAGCAACTGCTGGAACATTGTAGGCTACATCAGCACCTAAATCTTTTAAAAGGGCTGAATAACTCCACTTATTACCCTCTTTTTTTGCAGCATCAATTTTAGGCTGAAGCTCTTTTGGAACAAAAATCTTGTAGTATGCTGGCATCTCCTCAGTGATATAGAAGATGTATGGAATCTTACCAGTCTCTTTATCTTTTTTGCTGTCAAACAAATTTGATTTTACTGTATGATCTGCTGCCCAAACCTCCAAATAGATAGGCATTCCAGCAGGTGCTTTACCACTTACTTTAATAGTGCCACCATTATTAAGCGTAGTCTTATCAATGGTGATAGTTGGGGCTGCTGCTTCAGTTGCTGCTGGTGCAGCTCCAGTTGCGTTAGTCTCTTCTGCAAGTGCATTGAGTGGAGCTGACACTGTAAAAAGGGTGATAAACGACAAAACCATTAGACTAAAAACAATTTTCTTCATACTGTTCTTTTCTCCTTAAGGATAAAAAATTTAAGATAAATAATTTTATAAAACTAACACTACTATTTAAACTATTTAAAACACTACTTAATCAGCCTCAAACAATCCTGAGGCAGTCTGTATGTCCCCACACCTTCAAGACTCACCTCAATCAGAGCGTCAGAGTCATTGATTATGGTATCTGGGTCTGTAATCATACCATGAACCCCGATGAACTCATCCATGTAAGGCTCCCACGCCTCATCTTTTGATTTCTGAAATACCTCTATCTTCTGACCTTTACGAAATTCCATTTTGCCCCCTCTCTTTTTAAGTTTTTGGTAAGTCCTAAAATGGTTCTTCATTAAACTACATACAACCAGCCCTACTAAAAAGCTCCTTTCTTACGTAAACATGCACCGCAAAGGGTTCTTTTTTGGTCAAGCACTTTTGCCACACCTACTGTTTTGTCTTTTACATAATCCAAATACTTTGCAGGTCCAAGAACAGCATTACAAGACTCACAGTATAAGAGTTTTTGCCTGTTTAGTATGGTTCCACAAAGTTTAAGAATACGCTCTCCATTCTTCTCTTCAATAACAATGGCTTCATTTGGGCAGTTAGCAGCACAAGCACCGCAAGTTATGCAGGTCTCTGATGTCTTTCTAAAATCTGTCTCTACAGGGTGGTCAAAATCCATGTAACCAAACTTTAAAGCACCGATTCCCATCTTATCTCTGCACACATCAATACATTTGCCGCATCTTCTGCAAATATCACACCGTAAGCAGCGTCTTGCCTCCTCTCTGACCATGTTTTCAGTGTAGCCAAGTTCAGCTTGCTGAAACATTATGCGTCTTCTCTCAATATTGAGCATCGGCATCTCTGGTCTTTTTAGAGCCATCTTTGTGCTTGCTGGCATCTCAATCGACTTTTCACGGCGATAACGAACTGGAACTTTTGGGATTCTTGGCTGAGGCATCTTATTAAAATAGCGATCAATTGCCTCTGCTGCGCGTTTTCCGCCTCCAATTGCCTCAATTACAGTGGCAGGTCCTGTTACAGCATCACCAGCCGCAAATACGCCATCTTCAGAGGTCTCCATACAGGTATGTTTAACCTCAATAGTTCCTCTTCTTGTCCACTTGATTCCAGTAAAAGCCTCTAACCCCTCAACATCAACAAATTGACCAATTGCACTGATTATAGCATCAGCCTCCATTATGTAGTCGCTGCCCTCAACTGGCACAGGATAGAGCCTGTCGCTATCCTCTTTTCGTATCAACTCTGCTCTAAGGCATTTGAGTCCAGTAGTCTTTTTACCATCACCATCAACTGCAGTTGGAATGGTAAGAAATGAGAACTCAACCCCTTCCTCTTCAGCATGTTCAATCTCTTCAATGTCTGCTGGCATCTCAGAACGGGTTCTTCTGTATGCGATAGTTACCGATTCAGCCCCTAAACGAAGACTTGTACGTGCAGCATCAATAGCAACATTACCTCCGCCTATAATTACTACCCGTCTTCCCGGAACTCTTCGGTCTCCTAATGCTACCCGCCTTAAAAATTCTACAGAGTCAATAACCCCTTTGCCTTTATAGGTATCTTCACCCTCTATACCGAGTGTATAGGATTTATGGGCACCGATTGCGATAAAAAAGGCTTCAAACCCCTCTTTTCGCAAAGAGTCAAGAGTAACATCTTTGCCAAATCGGGTATTATAACATATCTCAACACCAAGAGATTCAATCATAGCAACCTCGCGGTCAATAACTTCGCGTGGCAGACGGTATCTTGGTATTCCAACCATTAGCATTCCACCAGGAACAGGAAGAGACTCAATTATTCTAACTTGATAGCCCATCAATGCAAGGTAGTAAGATGCAGAAAGCCCAGCAGGACCAGCTCCTATTACACAAACTTTTTTGCCGTTTAAAGGCTCTTGTGGCGGATTTTTATACTGCCCAAGAGACATAGCCTTTTCAGCAGCAAAAGCCTTTAAAAACTTAATCGAAACAGGGGTATCTATTCTTGCCCTTACGCACATCAACTCACAAGGGCGTGTGCAGACAAGACCGCAAACCCAAGGCAGTGGATTGTCATGACGTATAACCTCAATTGCCTCAGCATCTTTGCCCTCTCCAATCAGGCTTAAATATGTAGGTATATCAATACCAGCAGGGCAAGCCATCTGACAGGGAGATGGTGCTAATCTAATACAGTCCATTGATGCACAGTTGCCTGTCTCAAGATGACTCTGAAAGGTCTCATGATCTTTGGTCAATACTTCTCTAAGGTGCTTTCCTATCTCTAAACCTACGCTATCTGCAGCCTCTTTATCGTGATGATACTCCTCTATAAGCTCATCAATAGCATGAAGATGCTCTTTATCTGCATGTCCATTTGAGATCTCTTCGATAAGCCTTAAAATATGCTCAGAAATACGTCTGGATTTTGGGTCTTTGAGCTTGCCTGAATCAAGCTGGTCAGATAGATACAGTATAGTTGAATGAACAGGACAGAGTGGTTTATCCATGCCGTCTCCTCTTTTTTAACTTAGGAGTTTTCATTGTTTGTTTTATCTCCTCTTCTATTTTAAAAATGCAATATTTAAAATGCAGAGTTTTCAAGTGATGCAACATGCAGGGCATGACGCTCTCTTTTTATCTGCGTCATCTCTTTAACCTTGCCAAATTTGAGTGAACCTGTTGTGCAGGTAGTTACACAGGCAGGTTTAAGCCCTTGATCAATACGATCCATACAATAATCGCACTTCTCAATCTTACCAGTCTCTTGATTCCACTGAGGAGCACCCCATGGACATGCAGAGATACAAGTTTTGCAACCTACGCATAATTTTTTATCCACAAAAACAATACCATCGCTGTGCCTCTGCTGCATTGCCCCAGTTGGACAGGCAGCTACACACCATGGATTTTCGCAGTGAAAACATGGCATAAAAATAAAAGATGTTCGTGGCACACCATTAACAAACTCTGGACCAACCTGAACAATTTGGCACGGTTTGGGTCCAGGAGGTAACCCTTTATTTGATTTACACTGCACTTCGCATGTATGGCATCCAATACATTTTTTTACATCTTGAAACAGGTAGTGCTTGCTCATTTAATCCTCCATCAGCAGGAATTGTCCTGCCTGTTACTTTATAGAAATATTAACACGCAGAAATATTAAAACAGTGATATTATGGAAACTGCCCTAAAGCAATTCACATGCCATCAAATTTTTATTGTTATAGTTTGGGATTATAAGATAAACTGCTAATAATTTGGGTAGTTAAGGCTTAACGCTCTATGCAATAAAAAGCATTCATAGCAATATTATTATTGCATTACAATATTAAAAAGTAGATGGGGTGCATTTTTTTTATTGCACAACCTTTTGCAATATTAAATTTGACTTCAAAGATTTTATCTGTCTATAAAATATTACCAAATTTAGACTTGAATAGTTAAGTAGCTATATTTTGAATTTAGCATGTTGAATTGAACACGAATAAATTTTTTAAAAACAATGTTGTGCTTATTATAAAAGCCTCAGACAGATAGGATATGAACAATTATGAATTTTGATGTTATTATTGTAGGTGGCGGTCCTGCTGGTCTTTTTGCTGCCTACCACTTAGTTGAGCACTCTAATCTCAAGGTGCTTATGATTGAAAAGGGGAAAAAGCCTCTTGCAAGACAATGCCCAAACCACAACCTTCAAAAGTGCGTAGGGTGTCAACCATGCAACATACTCTCTGGAATAGGCGGTGCTGGACTTTACTCTGACGGCAAGCTAAACTTTATTCCAAGACTTGGCAAAACTGATTTAACCCAATTTATGCCAATGCCCTCAGCTCAGGCTCTAATAGATGAGACAGAGACCATATTTACCAAATTTGGAATGGACGGGCAGATATACCCAACCAACATTGAAGAGGCAAAAGAGATCAGAAAAGAGGCTAAACGCTTTGGCATTGATCTACTTTTGATAAAGCAAAAGCATCTTGGCAGCGACAATCTCCCTAAATATATTGCAGATATGGCAGCCTATATAGAATCAAAAGGTATGCTGATTCACACATCTGAAGAGGTGTATGATATTACTTTGGAAGATGGCAAGGTTACGGGAGTGGTTACCAATAAGGATCAATACAGTGCTGATAATGTGATTTTGGCTCCCGGTCGAATTGGTGCAAATTGGGTGGGTAATTTGGCTCAAAAACATGGAATCAGCGTATCTCAACGTGGAATTGAGGTTGGTGTTAGAGTTGAGGTTCATAACGATATAATGGACGATCTCTGTAACATTATCTATGACCCCACCTTTTTTATCCGCACAACCAAATATGATGACCTAACCAGAACTTTTTGCACAAATCAGGGCGGTTTTATATCTCTTGAAAATTATAAAGATTTTGTCTGTGTAAATGGTCATGCTTACACTGGAAAAAAATCTTCTAACACCAATTTTGCCTTTTTATCTAAGGTTGTCTTAACTGAGCCTGTTACAGATAATCAGGCTTATGGCGAATCTATTGGAAGGCTATCCTCAATCATTGGTGGGGGTAAGCCTATTTTACAACGATTTGGCGATTTGAAACGGGGCAGACGCTCAACTTGGAATCGTATCAGAAAAGGGTATATTGAACCAACAATGACCAATGTTGTTTGTGGAGATATTGCAATGGCTCTGCCTGAAAGGATTTTATCCAATCTGATAGAGGGGCTTGAGGCACTAAATTTTGTTGTACCTGGTGTATCTAATGACGAAACTTTGCTATACGCACCAGAGATCAAATTTTTTGCAACCCAAATTGAGACAGATAACGATCTTGAAACAGCAATAAAAGGAATGTATGTTGCAGGAGACGGACCAGGAGTTGCTGGAAATATTGTCTCTGCTGCTGCAACTGGCTTAATACCAGCAAAAAAAATAATCTTAAATTTAAAAAACAGGAATTGAATAGACCATGAACCTTGAAGAGTATTGCCCTAAAAAACTTCTTACACCAGAAAAAGCAATCAGAAAAATCTCCAACGGAAGCCGAGTCTTTATTGGCACTGGTTGCGGAGAGCCACAAAAACTTATTGAGGCAATGGTTGCAAACCCAGCCATACAAGATATTGTGGTTTATCAGATGCTCTCTTCAACGCTTTCCAAATATGTAAATGATAAAAATTTTTTAAACAGGTTCAACCTAAAGCTCTTTATTGTAAGTATTGCAATGAGGCAGGCTGCATTTGAGGGTAAAATTGACTACATACCAGTCTATCTATCCCAAATTCCAGAGATATTTAAAAGCCGTGAGATAGGTCTTGATGTTGCACTAATTCAGGTGAGTCCGCCAGATAGATTTGGATTTTGCAGTCTTGGAATCTCGGTTGATATAACGCTTGCTGGAATGCAGGCTGCTGATGTTGTGATTGCTCAGGTCAATCCAAGTATGCCTCGAACGTGGGGCGATAGTTTAGTCCATGTTGATGAGATAGATTATATTGTTGTTCACGATGAGCCACTTGTTGAGCTACACCCTACTGCTAAAGACCCTGAAATTGCAGAGCGTATAGGGCACTATATAAATCAGCTTGTAGATGATGGCTCAACAATTCAGGTGGGATTTGGGCATCTGCCAAACGAGGTTATTCGCTACCTTTGTAATAAAAAAGATTTGGGTCTTCATACTCAGGTTATCACTGATGGAATGCTCCCCCTTTTTGAGAAAAAGGTTATAAACAATAGACATAAATCTTACCTTACTGGCAGAGTTGTAGCATCTCTTTGTATGGGCACTCACAAACTTTATGAGTATGTTCATAACAATCCTATGTTCTATTTTCGCTCATCAGAGTTTGTAAATGACCCAAATGTTATCGCAAGGAATGACAATTTTATCTCTATCAGCTCTGCACTTGAGGTTGATCTGACAGGTCAAATATGCACTGACTCTCAAGGCTATCTATTTTATAGCGGAATTGGAGATCAGGTTGACTTTATTCGTGGGAGCAGCATGTCAAAGGGGGGATTCTCAATCATTGCACTGCCATCAACTGCTGAAAATGGTAAAGTCTCAAGAATTGTTCCCCATTTAAGCGAAGGGGCTGGAGTTGCCACAACTCGCGGGGATATTGATATTGTTGTTACTGAATATGGAATTGCAGAGTTACGCAGAAAGAGCATCTACCAGCGTGTAATTGAGCTTGCTCAGATAGCACACCCAAAATTTAGGCAGGAGCTGATTGATGAGGCTAAAAAGCGAAGATACATATTCCCAGATCAAATGCCACCATCAAGGCAAGATCTGCTTTTCTTAGATGACTATCAATACACAAAAAATATTCCAATGGGTAAAAGTATTCAATTTAGACCTCTTCTGCCATCTGACGAGTTTGAATCAAGAAACTTTTTCTACTCACTTCAAGATGACACAATTTATTATAGATTTTTCAATAAAAGAAAGGTTTTTTCAAGAGAGATGCTCCAAAAGCAGTGGGCAAGTGTCGATTATCGCCGGAACATGAGCATAATTGGGCTACGTCAGATAGGCAGAAGAAAACAGATAATTGCTATTGGTTCTTATGCTGAGGCTGAAGATAGTGCGGCTGAAGTTGCATTTTTGGTAAAAGAGGATTTGCATGGACTTGGTATTGGCTCATATCTGCTTGACATTTTAGAGGGAATTGCAAGAAAGAACGGCTATAAACGATTTGTTGCAACTGTGCTTGCAGAAAACAGAAAGATGATACGTGTGTTTCAAAAACGGTACCCAGATGCAAAGGTCGTCCGAACTGGGGGAGGGGAGGTTGAGGTGCTTATGGATTTTCCGCCTCTGCCTGAATCTAAAGAAAATAATACAACTGCAGAAGAAGAGAGATCAAAATAAGGGGTATAGAGGCTAAAAGATAGCAGCTAAACTGTTGTAATATTCTGCCTCATTATATTTACCCCTTTTTAGACACCCTTTGGCATAAACTCTGCACTTTTTATTAAGCACGCAGATTGCAGCCTCTCGTTGTCTATCGGTCAGAATCCTTGTTGTTGAGCTGCTATCTAAAGATTTGCTCAAATCATCTTTTTTTAAGAGATTCAAAATTGAGCAGATTCTATACTTGTCGAGTGAGTGGTTTGATGATAGCTGATCACTATGTCCCCCTTTTTTGATGATGCAGAACCTATCGACAAGCCATATTGGCATATCTGTTGATGTTCTAAGCCACAGATCGTAATCTTCGCACGCAGGTAGGCTCTCATCAAACAGCCCCTTAATATCAAAAAATTGCCGTCTCATCATAACTGCAGAGGGGCTTACAAGGCAGAGTTCAAGCGATGGCTCAAATATCATGCCAGATAACTTTTTATGTCTATTTTTAGGATTTACCCTTTTGCCGTTTCGTATCCATATCTCTTGGGTCTGACAGATCATTGCATTGCCATTTTTATTAAAAAAATCTATCTGGCATGACAATTTATCAAAAAGCCAAAGATCATCTGAATCTAAAAAAGCGATAAACTCTCCAACGCTCTTTTTTATTCCAAGATTGCGAGCAGCACTTACGCCTCTGTTATCTTGTCTGATAAGCTTTATTGATATATCTTCTCTAAATTTTAAACCATTTAGACTGCTATTTTGCCAGTCATATTTTAGTTGTTGGAGAAGTTCAGATGTGTTGTCAGTTGAGCCATCATCTACAACTACAACCTCAACAGAGGGGTTAGATATAGAGCTATTTGGTGCGATATAATCTTGATTAAGGGTGGATTTTACAGCATCAAGAATAGACCATGCTCGATTAAATGTGGGGATTATTACACTGATAGTTGCCAAAATATCTTTTAATACAACAAAGCTCAAAACATCTCATGTTTCCAGTCTGTTATATTACGCTCCTCAATGCCAAAATTGATGCCCATTAAATTGATGGTTTTACCCTTGTGCAAAAATGGGTCAGCATAACTTTTACTTCTGATCTGCTTAATTGCTTCATCACTGCTCTGGTTGCACTGGAACTCTATGATATAGATTTTGTCCTTAAATTCAACCACCATGTCAATCCTGCCTTTGCAGGTCAAAACTTCGCTGTGTGCCCGCGCCCCTGATGCTGAAACCATCAGATAAAATATGGTGTGAAAATATGCCTCATCACGCTTGCTCTCAAGGATATTTGGAATAGATGCGTAAATTGCCTTCATGTTTTCAATGAAGTTGCCAAACTCCTCAAGTTCAAGATATTCACAAAGAAGGGCAAACCTTGAGCCTTCACGGAAATTTTCAGTATAGCTATAAAAGAGATTTTCAAGAAATGCTGTTTTCACCTCCTGATTGGGATAGTCAAAGGTGTAGAGCATTCCCCTTACATCTCTTATTGTAATGTAACCTGTCTGAAAAAGAATTGCCTCAAGATGGAGAGTTTCAAGATCATACACGCTAAAGAGAGATGTAGTTGCCTTAAGTTTTTCAATTTCAGGGATATACCACCTTTTCTGGCTGATAAGGTTTATCAAAAATGAAGGTGTGCCAGTTTGAAACCAGTAGGGCTTTAGAGCCTGTTCACCAAATGCTCTGAGTACTGAAAAGGGGTTATAAACCTTTACATCCTTTTCTGAAAAACGATAACCATTGTAATATTGCTTCATACTCAAAAGCAACTCTTGAGGTGAAACAGAAATCTCTTTTGCAAAAGCATCTATGTGAATGGCAAAAGACTCTTTTAGCTCTTTGTCAGTGTAGCCCATCATATCTGCATATTTACGCTGCATTGTAAGGTCTGTTAGGTTGTTTAGCTCTGAAAATATGGATACCTGACTGAATTTGGATACCCCTGTAATAAAGACAAAACGGGTTATATCAACAACATCAACATCTTTTATAACTCCAAAAAAATCTTTTAGAATATCCCGATTCATCTTTGCGATTTTCAGAACATCATCTCCCTTTCCAAGATGATCAATAAGGGGCTTGTCATACTCATCAATCAAAAAGACAACGGGCATTTTTATTTTTTTAAAAATATTGCCAATTAACTCTTTAAACTGCTCTTTAAGCAGTGTCTCTTTTAGTTCAATACCATAAGCATCACCTGTATTTTTCATGGCAATTGAAAGCCCTTGAACTAACAGTTCTGGAGTCTGATGGCTTATTCCATTAAAATCAAGGGTAATGACAGGGTGCTGCTTCCATTCCCATTTAAAATTTTGAGAGCTACCTTTATCTTTTATCCATAAACCTTCAAAAAGCTCTTCTTTGCCCTCAAAAAGACATTTAAGGGTGGAGATCATCAAGGATTTGCCAAATCTTCTTGGGCGGGAGAGAAAATAGTATTTTCCATCACTTATCATCTGGCAAATATGTTTGGTTTTATCTACATAAACATCACCATTGAGCCTTATATTTTCAAAAGAGGAGTTGCCTGTGGGCAGTGTTGGCAGATTATTCATGGGTCACTCCTTTAAATAAAAAGGGTCTCTGATTCGGTGTAAAAAGTTGAGGCTCTTCATACTGCGTCCAATATGGCACGGTATGAACCCCTCTAAAAGAGTCTCCCCCTCTTTTACAGCGTTTTTGGAAAATTTAAGCCTCTCTGCACATCTAATGTCAGTGCTACTCATCCACGATAGCTGTTTTAGAGTCCCTTTAGAGACATAAACTCTACGGTATTGTAGATTTTTATTGATAGGATAATTTTCAACAGCCTCATTGATTGAAAATGGCGATAACAACAAGCCATTAGATCGACATCTATCGCACACCAGCCCCCCAGCAGATAGATCAAAGGTTATCATATTTTGATCTATCTCATCAATCATAAGACCACACTGATTACAACCAATAAGATTGGGTGTAAATCCTGATATTCTCATAAAACGTACCTGAAAAAGAAGGCTTAAAACTTCCATTGGAACTTTGCCAGTATTGAGCGAATCAAGCACATAAAAGATAAGTTCATAAAGAGGCTCATCAGGTTTACCCTCCTCCATCCATGAGTTTATTATCTCAATCCAGTAACTTGCATATCCTGTCTTTACAGTGCTGGTGCGGATATTGGCAAATGGATTTTCAATATCTACGCTATTTAAAACAGCAAGAGAGCCAGCCCGTTTTGGCATGGAGCACTCAATAGCCATAGCAATAAATGGATCAAGTGCCCCTGCAAAACGGCGGACACTCTTTTTTGCATTTTTGGCTATTACTGACACCCTTCCCATTAATCGTGTAAAATAGGTAATGATTAAATCGTAATCGCCATACTCAGTCCGTTTTAGAAGGATTGCATCAGTTGAAAATGAGCTCATAAATTTAATGCTATACGCCTCGCTTTGACTTAAACCAGACTCTATTTTTGTGCCTTTCATATATCTTTAATCCAACATAGGTTAGCCAACCAAGAAACAGCATAGCCAAAATTAGCAGCCCATAGGCAACCTGCCAACGCACCCCTTGAGTCATCATTGAAAACTCAGACATACCGCCAATTCCAGCCAAAATATTTAAAGGCATAAATACAACACCAAGAACAGTCAATCGCTTTATATCTTTATTTTGATTGATGTTAATTGTACTGTCGGTCGCATCTAACAAAAATTTGATCTTATTAAATAAAAATGCTGTATGCCCATCTAATGAGTCAATATCTCTTAGAATTTCGTTTCCCTCTTCGTGCTGATCTGTAGATAAGATTTTTCGCCTCATAAGAAACGATAATGCGTTGCGAGTATCTAAGACATTTCGCCTTATTCTACCATTTAAATCCTCTTCAGATGCAATAACAGCAATCATATCTTCTGCCTCTTCATCACTTATACGGGCACCTAATACCCGTTTACTGATACTTTCCATCTCATAATATACATTTTCAAGTGCATTTGCAGAGTATTCCACATCAGCAGCATAGAGGTCTAAAAGTATATCTTTTGCCTCAGAAACATAGCCAGATTCAGCTTTTGCACGAAGCCTTTGAAGACGAAATACAGGCAGCTCCTCATTGCGAACAGAAAATAGCGTCCCCTTATACAAAATAAAAGCAACCGTAACATTACGAGACTCATCTCTGCGATCAAGTAAAAAGTTTGTGTGAAGATGAATCTCTCCATTATCTTCAACATAAAAACGGGCACTTGCCTCAAGATCGGTTAAGTCCGTAGGGTTTGGAATGTCAACATCAAATATCTCCCTTGACCAAGAGAGCTGTTCATCTTCTGGTTTAACAAGATCAACCCAGATAGGTTTAGCACCAGCAAGGTCTTTTCTTGACTCTATTGGTATCTGCCTTAAGCAACCTTGATGAAGATCAAACACCCTAATCATTGTGCTCTGATCCCTTGGCTTGATTTCTGAGACAAGCTCTACTCTTATCTCATCTGATATTCCAAGAAGAATCTCCTCTTTTCGTTCATCACGAATGTGATTCCAGACAAACTGCTGATCATCGTAAGGTAGAGCCTCAATTATATACCCAATTGAACGTGAGGGGAGCTGTTCAAGTAGTTTTCGTAGTGCTGGCAGACTCTGTTTATCTATAACAGCTTGAATTAATTTATGTTTCTGGATAAGCTCAACCACTTTTTCAAGTGCACTAACACTCTCATCATCTTTTGGGGTATTGGTCAATATATCGTTATCTTTGGTATCCATATCTTTTATCCTTAAGATTAAC
The DNA here is from genome assembly GCA_015232465.1 of Desulfamplus sp. GTDB lineage: Bacteria > Desulfobacterota > Desulfobacteria > Desulfobacterales > Desulfobacteraceae > Desulfamplus. The sequence continues at coordinate 28,913 of JADFZO010000013.1, read as the reverse complement.
AGTTTTAATGGAGGCGACTATTTAGAGCATGAGCTTGATATGGGATTTTTTCTTTAGATCGTCTAACCACTCTCTAAACTTTTTTTCAACAATCTCATCATATAGCTTTTTTGAGATAGCCTCTGAAACCTCAGCATCTAATGGGGCTAAATTTTGGTTATCATCAATAGTTTCAACATAAAAAATCTGATAACCCTGATCAGTTGAAATTACCTCTGTGTGATCTCCAGATTTAAGATTTTCAATAGCATCTTTAATGGTATCTGAGAGGGTGTCCCAATCAAAAAAGCCAAGCTCGCCATCTTCATCTGCATTTGGAGCCTCTGAGGCTGCTGCTGCAACAGCTTTAAAATCCTCTCCATCATCAAGACGCTTTTTTATCAAATCCACACTATCTCTATCTTTTTTTAAGATATTTCTAAGAAAATAGCGTCTTTTGCCTGAAAATGTTTGGTTATTCTTTTCATAGTAATCTTTTATATCTTTATCTGTAATTACAACTTTTGATTTAATGGTGTAGTTGATAAGTTTGGGTCTTAATATCTCTTCTCTTATCTTCTCTCTATACTCTAAAAAGCTAAGTCCATCACCTTTAAGAGCCTTTTCAAGATCATCTTGGCTCATCAATTGAGACTGCTTTAACCTCTCAATTGCCTCGTCAACCTCTCTATCTGAAACTGTAATTTTAACACGCTTTGCCTCTTGATCTGTCAACTTTCTTTCGATCATGCGGCTTAACATATCTTGGGTAAGCTGATTTACAATCTCCTTTTTTTTATCTGACGTGTAATCTGATGCCTCAACCTTTGCTAAGTAAGGTGCAAGAGCATCTTTAAGCTCTAAAAGGGTTATCACATCGTTATTCACAATAGCCACAATCCTATCAATTAGCTTTAGCTCAGAAGAGTCATCAGCATAGAGATAAGATTTACCAACAATCTCGCTATTAGATATTAGACTAAAATAGGCAATTAAAAATATGGTGGCGAAAAATAGTCTCATTTTACTCATCTTATTGCTCATTTTAGCATCAAGATATTTTTTTGTTTTTATGCTCATATTAACCATTAAACATTTTCCTTTTATATGGCTTTAGATTATATTTTTTACCGATCTACTTTAAAAGATAGGCTATTTAAAGGGTTTGCAATTTCTAACACGCACTGCCTGCTCTTTCAAGCGATATTTTCCAACAAGCAGGCTATTTACGGAGTTCTACCAAATCTAAGATTTATGATAATTTTATAACTAAAAATACAATATAAGGATTAAAACATGAAACTCTATGTAAAACTTGATAATATTAGGCAGCTTTTTGATAGAGCAGCCAATGAGGGTAGAGACTATCTTTTTGAGTATGAGGTGTATGAGCTGATAAGCCTAAGCGGTGGAGAGACTCCTTTAAAATGCCTCTTTCTTGATAAAGATGCCAGACTTGATGATGAGATTATAGCAGCCATACCAGGGGATAAGGTTGTAATAAAGATTGTATCGCCATCTATTGTTCACAAAAGCGATGCTGGCGGGGTCAAGATTGTCAATAAGACCAAAACCGATATTTTATCTGCAATCAGAGGCATGATGTATGAGGTGCCAGAGCGTCAAAGTGCAATAGTTATTAAAAATAGGGGTAACCAAAATCTTGAGGTGCAAAATTTTGATCAAGAGGAGCTTGCACGCCAAATACACAGCGAAATTAAAGGGGTTATGATTAGCGAGTTTCTACCCCCTGATGGCTCAGATTTTGGCAATGAGCTTCTTGTCAGCCTTAGGAGAACACGAGAGTTTGGTATGGTTCTAACCGCTGGTCTTGGCGGAACAAATACAGAGCTATATGCACAAAGATTTAGATTTGGCGAGGCTGTTGTCTCTGCATCAACTGAGATGCTTAATGCTGAAGCATTTTTTAACCTTTATAAAAAGACAATCTCATTTGATAAGCTAACTGGCATTGGCAGAGGAGAAAAAAGAAAAGTTACAGACGAGCAGTTAAAAGAGTGCTTTGCAGCAATGATAGAGGTTGCCAACCACTTTTCGCCCCTAAATCCTGATGCTCCATACATAATTGAGGAGCTTGAGATAAACCCATTTGCATTTCACAGATACTTAATGGTCCCTTTAGATGGATTGTGCAGATTTTCCACAAGGCACCCTCTCCTTACAAAACGCCCTATCTCTAAAATTGATAAGATGCTACACCCTGAATCTATTGCCATTGTTGGAGTCTCTGCAAAATCTTTAAACCCGGGTAGGATCATTTTGCAAAATATAATTGCAAATGGTTTTGATAGAAAAAATTTGTCTGTTGTGCATCAAAACTCTGCAAATATTAAAGTTATAGAGGGGATAGAAACCTTTGCATCTATCTTTGCTCTTAAGGCAAAAAGGGGAAAAGTTGATCTATTTATTCTTGCAGTTGCATCAAATATGGTTGAAGAGCTAATTGATGAGCTTGTTGAAAATGGTGCAGCCCATAGCGTAATTATGATCGCTGGAGGCGTTGGAGAGGTTAGCGGAAGCGAAGAAAAAGGTGCTCTAATTGAGCGAAAAATTAAAGATGCAGGCAGCGTAGATAGCAGTGATGGTAATAGCAGAGCCATCTTTCTTGGGGGAAACAGTCTTGGGATACTATCTCACCCTGGTAGATATGACTCTATATTTATAACTGAAGATAAACTTCCTAAAACGCGTGGCAACTATATCCGTAACACAGCATTTATAAGCCAGAGTGGGGGGTATATGATAACCCGAATGAGTAAACTCTCATTTATGGATCCAGCTTATGCAATCTCAATTGGCAACCAGATAGATTTAACTGCTGGAGATATTATGCACCATCTTGGCTCTATTTCTGATATTACAACAATAGCATCTTATATGGAGGGTTTTAAGGAGTTAGATGGGCTTGAGTTTGCAAGGGCTGTACGGGACGCTGTAAGAAAAAGAAAGGAGATTATCTTTTACAAAGCAGGCAGAACCCCAGAGGGAAAGAGTGCAACATCAGGTCATACAGCATCGCTTGCTGGAGATTACACAGTTTGTAAATCGTGCATAGGCGAGGCTGGTGCTATGGTTGCAAACACATTTACAGAGTTTGAGGGGCTTATAATGCTATCAAAAGCCTTAAATTCTAAGAAAATTGCTGGAAACAGATTGGCAGCAATTAGTAACGCAGGGTATGAATCAGTTGGAATTGCAGATAATATTTTGGGCGATGAGTTTAAAATTGAGATGGCTAAACTATCTTTAAAGACTAAAATGGCAATTCAAGAGACAATTCAGGGTGCTGGACTTGTTGAACTGGTTGATATTAAAAATCCAATGGATGTAACCCCAATGGCTGGAGAGGAGGTCTATGAGGCTGTAATTGAGGCTCTTTTAAACGATAACGCTGTTGATGCTGTTGTTGCTGCAATTGTGCCTCTAACTCCTGTACTTTCAACCCTTTGCGTTCAATCTTTAGATGGTGTTATAAAAAATAATGGTGAAAAAGATACTAACAGGTGCTATTCAGATACAACTATTATAAAGAGAATCTCAAATCTTGCTAAACAATATGCTAAACCTTTAGTTGTTGTGGTTGATAGCGGCGAGCTTTACGATCCTCTTTCTAAAGCTCTTCAAAATGAATCTCTTGCAGTTTTTAGATCAGCGGATCAGGCTGTTTATGCACTTGGAAAATATATAAAGGGCAGGCTTAAAGCTGAAAAAATAGCACTAAACAGACCGTAAAGATTATTTTTTTAAATAACTGCTGGCAAAGAGATGGTAAATGTTGTCCCTATACCTATTTGGGTTGAGCACTCAATTGTACCTTTATGGTTATCTAAAATCTTTTTGACCATTGCAAGCCCAATACCATTGCCATCTTGGCGGGTTGTGTAGTGGTCATCAAAAATATGGGGTAGCACGCTATCTGGTATTCCTGGACCATTATCGCTAATTGAGAAAAATACCCTTGAATCCTTAACCCATGCCCGAATATTTACCCGTTTGCTCTCTTGCCCCTCAACCGCTTGACAGGCATTGATAAATAGGTTCACAATTACCCGTTTTATCTGTGAGCCTTTGCACTTGATGTATGGAAGAAAGGGAGATATATCCCTTGAGAGCTTTACGCTAAAGGTCTTTTGGAGCATATCAAGCGGTTTTAAAAGAGGCGGAAATAGCTGAACCATATCGTGCTCTCCAATATCTTTAAGATAATCGGTAAAGCCCCTGCATATATCTCTGCCCATTTTAAGGCTATCCATTGTGTTTTTAACGCATTTGGTTATTATCTCTTTTTCTTTAACGCTATCAGGGATTAGATATGGGAGGTTATCGATCATCATTGCCACAAAAAGAATATTGTTTATATCATGGGCAAGTCCAGCAGCAAGCATACCAAGCTCTGCTTTATGCTCTAAAATCTCTGATCTGTGGTGTAAAACTGAGATGCTGTTTTGCAAAAGGTCTCGCTGATGTTTAATCAAAAGATGCGTTTTAACCCGTGCTTTTACAATTGATGGGCTTATTGGCTTTGTGATGTAGTCAACTGCACCCATCTTAAAACCCATCTCCTCATCTTCAATCTCATCTTTTGATGTTATAAATATAACTGGGATATTTGCAGTTGCTTTTTTGCTCTTTAGTTGGCGGCACACCTCATAACCGTTCATACCGGGCATCACTATATCAAGCAGAATAATATCAGGCAGGTGCAGATGCTGGTCTTTATCTGTTTGATTGTTATCTATTTGGTTTTTAGTTTGATCTTTAATTTGCTCTTTGGTTTGCTCTTCTTTGGCATCTAAACACTCTTTAATATGAGTTAAAGCCTTATCTCCGCTTGTAACTGCTGTTATGGTGTAATCGCAACTTAAAATTTCATTAAGTATTTTTATATTGGCAGGTGAGTCGTCAACAACAAGTATGGTCTGATTTGTAGAGTCAGTTTGCTCTTCATTCATAAAAACCTCATGGGTAAAAATATAAATGTTCTAACGCTTCTTGCGTCAATTAAAGAAAGAATCTATATAGTTTTTAGCATGTTATCAAGAAATTTTTTATTATGATACATAAAAAGGAGGATTAAAGATGAAATATATTGGTGCTCATGTAAGTGCAGCAGGCGGAGTGCAAAATGCCCCTTTAAATGCCTACAATATTGGAGCAACTGCTTTTGCTCTGTTTACTAAAAATCAGAGGCAGTGGTCTTCTCCACCCTTAGACAATAACACAGTTGATGAGTTTAAAGAAAATTGTAAAAAATTTGGTTACACTAAAGATCAAATTCTTGCCCATGACAGCTATCTTATCAATTTAGGACACCCTGATAGAGCAGCACTTGAAAAGTCTCGCAATGCCTTTTTTGATGAGATGGTGCGATGCGAGCAGCTTGGGCTTGAGACTCTAAATTTTCACCCAGGAAGCCATCTTGATAAATCATCAGGCAAAGGGGGAGATGTTAATAAATCAGTTGAATCAAAGTGCTTAAATACAATTTCAGAGTCTTTAAATTGGGTTCTAAATAAAACCACAACAGCAGTTGCAGTTATCGAAAACACAGCAGGTCAAGGGACAAATTTAGGATTTAGCTTTGAGCAGATTGCACAGATTATTGATAAAGTTGAAGATAAAACAAGAGTTGGAGTCTGCATTGATACTTGTCATGCCTTTTCAGCAGGATATGATCTAAAGTCAGAAGATGGATTTAATAGAACGTGGCAGCAGTTTGAAGCTATTATTGGGTTCAAATATTTAAAAGGAATGCACCTTAACGACTCAAAAAAAGCTCTATCTTCAAGGGTTGATCGCCATGAGAGTATTGGCGATGGAACACTTGGAGTTGAGCTTTTCAGACGCATCATGGCAGATAGCAGATTTGATGGAATTCCCCTGATTTTAGAAACCCCTGATGATACACGTTGGCAACAAGAGATAGAGCTACTTAGAAGTTTTATTTAAAAGATCGCCTTTTTAATGCAAACCAATTTAAACAATAATTTAAGGCAGTGGGACAAAAGTTATAATAATATACCACAACATGGGCAAAAATATTGCAGGTAGCATACTTCCAATTCGTATCTTTGCAGCACCCAAAAGATTTATCCCAATTGCCATAATTAGCACTCCGCCAACTGACGACATCTGGCTTACCACTTGGGGCTGTAAAAATGGTTTTACAAACACAGCAGCCATTGTGATTAAGCCTTGATATAAAAGTATTGGAACACTGGAGAAGATGACCCCCATACCAAAAGATGAGCCAAGTATGATTGATGTGATACCATCTAAAGCAGATTTTGCAAAAAGGGTCTGGTGGTTGCCAGTAAGACCGCTCTCCAATGAGCCAACAATAGCCATTGAGCCTACGCAAAATATCAGTGTTGCAGTTATAAAACCTTGATAAAAACGGTCATCATCTCCTTTGGAGAACCTTTTTTCTAAAGCACGCCCAACCCTCTCAAGCCCATCTTCAATGTGCATAAGCTCACCTAAAAGGCTACCAAGTGCCAAGCTAAATATTACAATCAGAAGATCATCGCTTTTAAGCGCACCTTTAATACCAATTACCAACACAGCAAGGCTTATGGCGTGCATTATGGTTTTGTTATATTTTTCAGGAATGCCACCTTTGAACAACATTCCAACAAGAGCACCAGCAATAATGGCAGCGGCATTCACTACTGTTCCAAGCATCTATTTTTTTTACTCCAAAATTTTAAGGTATTTTTAAATTTTTATCTGTAATCTTTATACTCTACGTTATATTTTCCAGCTTTATAGGCAAATTTTCTAACTGTTGTGCCAATAAGGTCAGCAGCCTTTTTAATGTTGCCACGCGTATTTTTAAGAGCATCAATTATCATCTCACGCTCAAGATTGGCAACAGCAGCCTCCATTGTTATTGGCGTAAGAGTTTGTGATGTTTTGCCTGTCTGAAGGCTTGGAGGCAGATGGTAGCTATGAATTGCCCCCTCATTGCAGAGTAGCACAGCCCTCTCAATGCAGTTTTCAAGCTCACGAACATTACCGGGCCAATGGTACTCCATCAACATATCAATAGCAGGTGTTGAGAAGCGTTTGATCTCTTTAAAATGCTCTTTTGAGTATTTTTCCAAAAAGTGGTCAGCAAGAAGGATAACATCTGTTTTTCTCATTCTTAAACTTGGAACATAGATAGGAAAGACATTTAGCCTAAAATATAGATCATCTCTAAACGTCCCCTTCTCAACCATCTCCTCAAGGTTGCTGTTTGTAGCTGCTATGATTCTAACATCAACCTTTATAGTCTCATGCCCCCCAACACGCTCAAACTCACGCTCTTGAAGCACCCTTAAAAGTTTTATCTGAACAGAGAGATCCATAGTTCCAATCTCATCTAAAAATATTGTCCCTTGATGAGCCATCTCAAATTTACCCTTTTTTTGCTGCAAAGCACCAGTAAAAGAGCCTTTTTCATGTCCAAACAGCTCACTCTCTATTAGATTTGATGGCAGGGCTGCACAATTTATCTTAACAAAAGGGTGGTTGTTACGGTGGCTGTTATAGTGGATTGAGTTTGCGATAAGCTCTTTTCCTGTTCCGCTCTCTCCTCTTATCAGCACAGTTGCATTGCTCCTTGAGACTTGCGAGATCATCTGAAAAACCTCACGCATCTTGTTGCTGTTGCCAATAATATTAGAAAAACTGTATCTGTTCTCAAGCTCACCCTTTAGCCTAATATTCTCCTGTTTTAACTTATCTTTTTCTGTGTGGATTCGCTCAAGATTTATAACATGACGCGCAACCATTGTGGCAATAACAGATAAAATCTTTTCGCCCTCATGCAGAGCGGTTTTTCCCTGATATGGTCTATCAGCACTTAAAGCACCAACAACTCTATTTCCCTTTTTTACAGGCACACAGATAAAAGAGTAATCCTGTCCATCTTCAGCTTTATGAGAGGCTGTTTTATTAAGAAATCCAGGCTCTTGGTTGATGATTGGAACAACTGCTGACTCTCCAGTCTGGATAACTTTACCAGTAATTCCCTCCCCAAGCTGATAGCGTGCCCGCTTCATTGCACGCTCTGGTATTCCGTGTGCAACCTCTATTCTTATCTCTTTGCTAACAGGGTCAAGGAGCGTAATTGTCCCTCTTATAAGATTTAGAGATTTAGATAAAATATCCAAAACCTTGTATAAGGCTTTTTTTATATCTGTGTTGTCATTTAGAGCCTCATGTATCTCATAAAGAAGCGAAAACTCTTCTATTGTCTGCATTTTTACTACCTTCCTTTAAAAAACATATATTTTTATAAAACAAAAAAAGCAGCAATGCCTTAACTGTCCTATTAAGTTTTAAAGACGGCACGCACATTATCATAAATCTTGATTTATGACACCTTTAATGAGATAGTTCTAAAAAAATAATCCTTTTTAGGCATAAAATTTTTTATTATTTTTATTGTTTTGTAAAAAAGATACTGTAATGAGAAAAATGAAAAAGAAAAAAATCCATATAGAGTCCCCAGACATCAAGACTACCCATAAGACTATTGAGGCAATGCTTGAGATTGCTGATGCTGTCAATCGAACAAAGACTCTTGATGAATTTTATGAAGCTATACACCAATCGCTTGGCAAGGTTCTTAATGTGGATAACTTTTTTATTGCTATACACGACAAAGCAGAAGATCGTATGACTTTCCCCTACTACTTTGATCAAAAAGATAGCAACATGAAAGAGATACAAAATTTGAGTAAAACAGCATCTTTAGCTGCTAAAGTTATAAATGATGGCAAGCCACTTATGTTTTACACAGAAGATATTGAGCGTTACGTCTCCTCAATAGGAAAACCTATTGTTGGAACGCTCTGCAAGGTGTGGCTTGGAGCACCTCTAATGATTAAAAATAGGGTTATTGGTGTTATTGCGGTTCAGAGCTACTCATATAGAAATATGTATAAAGAGAGCGATTTAAGCATTTTAAATATTGTATCTCAATATATTGCCCTTGCAGTTGAGCGTAAAGAGTCTGACGAGGCTTATAAGCGGCAGCGAAAAATACTTGAAAAGATACTGCAAACCTCACCAGTTGGCATTGCACTTCTTGAAAATAGAGTCTTTAAATGGGTAAATCCTGAGATGATGACCCTATTTGGTTACGATAAAATAGAGGAATTTGAAGGCTCAAGTGTTGAGATGATTTATGAGTCAAAAAAGCTATTTTTAGAGGCTGGAGATAAGATATATTCAGCAGTATCTAATTTAAAAAGAACAGAGATTGAAGCAACACTTATAAGAAAAGATGGCTCAACATTTCCAGCAAGTATCCATGTTAGCAGTGCAGATGCTGGGAATCCAATGTCTTGGATTATTGCAATATTTACAGATATTTCTGCAAGAAAACTTGCTGATGCTGAAAAAACAGAGAACGAAAGGCTACAAGGCGTTCTTGAGATGGCTGGCGCTGTCTGCCACGAGCTTAATCAGCCTCTGCAAGCCTTAGTTGGATGCACTGAGCTAATTATGATGGATCAAGAGCCAGATAGTCAAATAGCTAAAGATATGGAGTCAATTAAAAAAAGTATTGAGAGAATTTCAAATATAACCAAAAAACTTGCAAACATCACAAGTTACAAGACTGTAGATTATCCTGGTAATAAAAAAATTGTTGATATATGGGGATCAAGTAAATTGTAGATTTACGATATTTGCACTATAGAAATGAAGAATATATTTTTAAGCAAAAAATAGGGGTGCATAAAATGGAATATACGGTCAAAGATATTTTAGAGCTTGAAGTTGCCCCTGCACTTGGCTGCACAGAGCCAACTGCCATTGCTTTAGGTGCTGCTGCTGCTACATCTCTTTTATCTTTAAAATCAGATTTAAAAAATAGTGTTGATTTAATTGAATCAATTGAACTCTGGCTTGATCCAAACATCTTTAAAAACGGGCTGGCAGTTGCAATACCTGGAACTGGAGGACTCTCAGGGCTTGAGCTTGCATCAGCAATTGGGGCAATAGCTGGCAATCCTATGCTTCGTATGGAGGTTCTTGTCCCTATAACTGACGATGATGTAAAACTTGCCTCTAAATTTGTTAAAGATGGTAAGGTAAAGATAAATTTGTTATCTGACCATCGTGGTCTTTATGTTAAAACTGCTGTAAAATCTGGTAGTGATCATGCTCTATCAATAATTGAGGTGCTTCATGACAACATCACAAATCTTGAGTTAAATGGCAAAGTTATATCTGATCACCCCCTTTACTACAACAGCTCAACCAACAATAGAGGCGATAAAAAAAAGAGGCGAGGCAATGCAGCAGAGCTTGAAAAGAGCCTTAAAGAGATTTCAATGGAGGAGATTTTTTCTCTTGTAGATGCTCTTGATAGCAGTGATCTTGACTTTATTGAGCGTGGAATTGAGATGAATATGGCTCTTGCCCGTTATGGTCTTGAAAATCCTTGCGGTCTTGAAGTTGGGGCAACTTTAAAAAAACTTGCTGATAAGGGGCTTGTGGCAAAAGATATGATCCACAATGCTCGCCTTTTAACTGCTGCTGCTGGAGATGCAAGAATGTCTGGAGCACGTCTTCCAGCCATGAGTTCTGCTGGAAGCGGAAATCACGGGTTAACTGCAATTATCCCTGTAAAGGCTGTTGCTGATCACATTAAAGCTGGTCGCGATGAGTTGTGCCGAGCTGTTGGTTTAAGCCATATTGTTACAGCCTGCATAAAAGCCCATACAGGCAGACTTGCTGCAATATGTGCCTGCTCCGTTGCTGCTGGAGCTGGGGCTGCTGCTGGAATTGCCTATCTTATGGGTGCAGATAAAAGTCAGATTGGAGCTGCTATTGAAAATATAATTGAGGACCTTGCTGGGGTTATCTGCGATGGGGCAAAAAATAGCTGTGCTCTAAAACTTGATACTGCTGCTGGTGCTGCTGTTCAGGCTGCACTCTTTGCCATTAACGGACTTAATGTTAAGATGACTGATGGAATTGTTGGTGAAAAACCAGAGCATACAATACGAAATATCGGCATATTAAGCTCTCAAGGAATGGTCGAGACTGACCGCGTTATACTTAAAATCATGCTTGATAAAATCATTAAAAAATAAAAAAATGCGAGCAATATTTTAAATTTCACAATGACGATAAAATATAACCTCAACCCTATGAAATTTATCAAAAATTTCAGAATCCGCTACAAACTCCTATCTATCTACTCTGCAACATTTATCTTAATTATGGGGCTTGCAAGTCTGATTCTCTACTCTATTGTAAAATCAACAGTGGAGAAAAATATTGAGAGCGAGCTTAAAAACTCAACAACAGCGATCCTAAATAACGTCAGAACCGCTGTATCTGTCTCAATAAAGAACCATATACGCGCTACAGCAGAGAAAAATTATGAGATTATTCAGCACCTCTACAATCTTCAAAAAAAAGGAGATATTACCTTACAAGAGGCAAAAGAGAGGGCTGTTGAGATTGTGCTTTGTCAAAAGGTTGGAGTTACTGGTTATCTTTGCATTCTTGATGGTAGGGGTAAAGTTTTAAAACATCCGCAAAAGCTCCTTGAAGGGCTTGATATATCTGATCACCAATTTGTTCAGCAGATGATTAAGATGAAAAATGGATATATTGAGTACTTTTGGAAAAATCCAGATGAGCCTTTTGCTATGCCTAAGGCTATGTATATCAACTATTTTGAGCCTTGGGATTGGCTTATAACTGTATCATCTTATCGAAAAGAGTTTGAGAGGCTTGTAAATATCAGCGATTTTAAAGAGAGCATATCAAGCCAAAAGTTTGGAAAGACAGGCTACTCTTATGTTATGGATATGAAGGGAAATATAATTATCCACCCTGAGCTTGAAGGGGTTAATATTGTTAAAGATAAAAGATTTTCAGCAAGTTTTTATCAGCAGATGCTCCAGATGCAAAATGGTAAGTTGATATATGAGTGGAAAAATCCAAATGATGATGATTTGAGAAAAAAACTTGTGATTTTTAATGTTATTCCTGAGTATGAGTGGCTTGTTGCATCTGCAAGCTATCTTGATGAGTTCTACTCGCCTCTTAATATCATAAAAAACATCATAATATTTATGGGTGTTGCATCTCTTATTATTTTTATCCCAATATCGTTTTTTTTAAGTGCCACAATCACAAAGCCTCTTCGAGAGTTGATGAGCAGATTTAATCAAGAGATTCAGGACGGATTTTCAGATCGCATTGTAAATATGAACTCCCATGATGAGGTTGGGCAGCTTGCATTCTACTACAATACATTTATGGAAAAACTTGAAAAATATAATAAAACTCTTCAGGCTGAAATAGTTGAGAGAAAACTTGCCCAAGAGGCTCTTGAGCTAAGTGAGGAGCGTTATCGCTCTGTAATGGAGGCAACCCCTGATCCGATTATTGTCTATAACATGGAGGGTGAAGTTACCTATGCAAATCCAGCATTTACACGGGTGTTTGGCTACACATTTGACGAGATAGTTGGATCTAAAATGGATAAATTTGTTCCAGAAGAGCATTGGCAGGAGGCAATTAGTGCCATAAAGTTGGTTCTACAAGGTGAGCCTGTATCAATTTCAGAGACAAGAAGACGGGCAAAGTCAGGCAAACTTATTGATGTTAGTATTAGAGGCTCTGTTTATAGAGATAAGTATGGTCGCCCAGCAGGAAGCGTAGCTACCCACAGAGATATATCTGAGGTTAAATTTTTAGAAAAGAGCATCATGGAGACAGGGGAGCGGGAGCGTCAAAAGATTGGAAATGATCTGCATGACGATCTTTGCCCCCATTTAATAGGAATTGAAGGGCTAACAAAGGTTTTAAAGCGTAAAGTTGAGGGTTACTCTTTTGATGCTCTTAATCTCTCTGATAAGATAACAGAGCTTATAAAAGAGGCTATTTATAAGACTCGGCGTTTGGCGCGCGGGCTTTGTCCTGCATATTTTGATTATGGTTTAGAGTCTTCACTGCGAGAGCTTGTCAACAACACAAAACTTCTGCACCAGCTTGACTGCTCAATTGAGTGTGAAGAGATGGTAGAGATTCATAACTCAATGATAGTAATAAATCTTTACCATATAGTTGGCGAGGCTATCCAAAATGCTATCAGACACGGCAGGGCAAGCAAAATTGTTATTGAGCTTAATATTAAAGATGGTAACCTCTGCCTATCTATCCACGATAACGGGGTTGGAATGGATAACTCCTTAGAGACAAAAGGCATGGGAATACGAATTATGACTTACAGGGCAAAGCTCATAGGTGCATCATTTTCAATTGAATCAAGCAATCAAAGTTCAGGCACATCTGTTATGCTCACACTTCCATCTGAAGCTATTAATAGTTTTTGACTATCTATTTTTTAAAGAGCGTTTTTAAAACGATATAAAAGGTCAAAATCTCTTGACTTTCAAATCAGAAATGAAATATCTCTTTTTTTAAACGCTATCCCCCCCTAACTATTTTTAATAATAAGGAGATAATATCTTAACCATGTTTGTCTTAGGCAATTTTTTAAAGGCTGTTGCTATTGTTCTTGATTATATATTGAGTATATTTATGTGGATTATTATTGCACGGGCCGTGTTATCTTGGGTCAATCCTGATCCTTATAATAATATTGTAAGATTTATCCATAACACCACAGAGCCTCTTTTGTACCAAATAAGACGGCGAATGCCATTTGATTTTGGAGGCATTGATATATCCCCAATTATTGCTATGCTTGGAATTATTTTTTTGCAAAATTTTCTTGTTGGAACTCTTCATAAGGTAGCACTCTCGTTTATGTAAAGGAGGATTATGGGTATTACATCTACTGTTGTTGAGCAAAAGGAGTTTTCCCGAAGATTTAGAGGATTTGATGTTGAGGAGGTTGAGCTTTTTTTATGGGAAGTTGCAAGAGAGGTTGAGTATTTAAACTCTACAATTGAATCTATAAAAGAGGAGAACCATAGACTTAATTTAGAAAATCAAGGTTATAAAGCAAGGGAAGGGGCAATGCAGCGGGCTATTATTCACTCTGAGGCTGTGATGGCAGAGATGAAAAAAAATGCTCAAAAAGCTGCTGAATCTATAATTGCTGAGGCTGAAGTTGAGGCTGAAAAGATTCTTAACAAGGCTCATCATAGACTCTCTCAGCTTCATAGTGATATAAGTGAGTTAAAACGTCAACGTATGCAGATTGAGATACAAATATCATCAGTTATTGAGACACACTCAAGGCTTCTTGAGATGAGCAAAGCTGAAAATAGAGCTGCAGAAGAGAACGACTCAACCCTTCTATTTTTAAAGCAGGCATAATCTTTTGCTCTAAGGTTACTTTTTATAAGGAAAAATCTTTATGGATAACATGATTAACCAAGAGGTTTTAGTAGAAAAGTATATTGCAGAAAATAACATTGAACAGGCAGTTAAAATACTTTTTGATCTATCTGTCCATTATGCAAAAAAAAGGGATTTTGTTAAAGCTGAGGCTTTAAGAGATAGATTAATAGAGATCAATAGCTTGGCTTTAACTGAGATTATAACCTCTGGTGAGATTATTGATGAGCAAAAACAAGGGGCGATTAGTCAAGATAGTCTGCAACTGTGGCAACCTCTTTTTTCAACACTTACAACAGAGGAGGCAAACGCACTTTATAGTGCTATGGAGGAGGAGATTTATTTTCCAGATCAGATAATTTTCAAGCAGGGTGAGCCAAACTCAAATCTATACTTTATAAAAAGAGGACAGGTAAAAATAGTCTATCTACAAAATAACAAAGAGACCCTTTTAAAAATTTTAGAAGCTGGTAACATTGCTGGAGATGACTCATTTTTTCCAATAACAGTCTGCACAACATCAACGATCTCTTTGACTGGAACAAAAATTGACACCATAAGCAGAGCATCTTTTCAGCGTTGGGAGACCTCTTTACCCTCCCTCTCTTCTAAACTGAAAGATTTTTGTTTAAAATCAAAAGAGGGCAGTATAGTTGATTTGATAAAGCAAAAGGGGCTGGAGAGAAGAGTATATCAAAGAGCTAATGTTTCAGGACAGGTGATGGTAATGTTAGTTGGGGCTGACGATAAAGCTATTGGAAAACCTTTTAGGGGAAATTTATCAGACATATCAGCCGCTGGAGTCTCATTTTATATAACAACAAAAAAGGAGACAGCAAGGCTGCTGCTTGGAAGAGATATAGCAATGAAATTTGTTTTACGAGATGAGAGCAGAAAAGTTATAAAAAAAGGAACCGTAGTTGGTGTAGGTTACCATCTTTTTAATGATTACGCTATCCATGTAGATTTTGAAAAAGATATGAGTAAGGCAACTCTATACGATGTAATTGAAAATCTTGTAACGAGTCCTGATGACAATATTTTTAAATAACTAAAACCATTTTTTTAAAATAAGGATTGATTTATGGCTAAAATAGATGCTTTTTTTAAGTTAATGAACGATCAGGGGGCATCTGACCTTCATCTTGTTTCTGGCTTACCTCCTGCATTGAGGCTACATGGTGATATAGAGCGTATTAAGTATAATGTTCTGTCAAATGATGAGTTACGAAGTATCCTGTATGAGATAACGCCTGAAGATAAAATCAAGGTTTTTGAAGAGACTGGAGATGTTGATTTTGGTTATGAAATTCCGGGTCTTGCAAGGTATAGAGCAAACTTTTTTATGCAGCGTAAAGGTATTTCAGCAGTTTTTAGGGAGATTCCCGCAGAGATACTCACTGCTGAACAGTTAGGACTTCCGCCTGTTGTATCTAAATTGGCAAGCCTTCCAAGAGGGCTTGTGTTGGTAACAGGACCTACTGGAAGCGGTAAATCAACCACACTTGCAGCCATAATTGATCAGGCAAACAGAATCAGAAAAGATCACATCATAACAGTTGAAGACCCAATAGAGTTTGTCCATAAAAGTCAGGGGTGTATTGTAAACCACAGAGAGGTTGGTCTTCATACTAAAACATTTTCATCAGCACTAAGGGGTGCTCTTCGTGAAGACCCTGATATTATCCTTGTAGGTGAGATGAGAGACCTTGAGACAATATCGCTTGCAATTGAGGCATCTTCAACTGGTCATCTTGTCTTTGGAACGCTTCACACATCAAGTGCTGCAAAGACTGTGGATCGTGTTATTGAGGTTTTTCCAGCCAATCAGCAGGCACAGATACGATCAACTCTATCTGATTCTATAAGGGCAATAATTGCTCAGGTGCTATTTAAACGAATTGATAAAAGAGGACGTTGTGCAGCTCTTGAGGTTCTTATTGCAACACCAGCAGTTCGTAACCTTGTCCGTGAATCCAAAACTCACCAGATTCCATCTGCAATTCAGACTGGAAAGCAGTATGGAATGCAGCTTCTTGATGATGCCATAATGCAGCTTTATAACAAACACTGGATAAGTGCAGAAGAGGCATACACAAAATCGAATAACAAAGCTCTATTTAGACCACTCTTGAAAAACCCACCTGCAGATTTTACAGAGGCTTAAGGCTTTTTGCTTTTTTTTGTAAAAAATCAGGTTAAACAAATAAGGAAAGAGTTTACATGCAGAAACGGGAAATTGACCACATTTTAACCAAAATGCTTGAGTCCAACGATAATGTATCTGATCTCAATTTGACACCAGGAAAACCTCTTCAGGTGGAGACATCGGGTGTGCTTGTTCCAGTAAAGATGGAGCCTGACTTTAAGGTATTGACCCCATTTCAGACAGAGCGAATTGCCCTAAATATGATAAAGCAAGATAGGCGTTTAACTGAGATGCTTTTATCGCAAGGCTCTTGCGATCTATCTTATGCACTTGGAGACAAGGCTCGTTTTAGGGTAAATGTCTTTTCAAGGTCTGGCAAATACTCAATTGTTTTAAGAAAACTTGAGACAAAAATGCCCACAATCAAGAGTCTTAACCTTCCGCCAGCATTTAACAAAATGGTGCTTGAAAGAAACGGTATTATTTTTGTTACTGGTGCTACGGGTAGTGGTAAGACCACATCTCTTGCAGCGTTTCTTGACTATATAAATGAGACCAGATCAGTTCATGTAATAACGCTTGAGGATCCGATAGAGTTCCAACATCCACAAAAAAAAGCGACATTTAACCAGCGAGAGCTTGGTGCAGATTTTGATACATACGCAAGTGGTTTAAGGGCTGCACTGCGTCAGGCTCCTAAGATTATCCTTGTAGGAGAGATGCGTGATAGAGAGACTGTTGAGATTGGTCTTTCTGCTGCTGAGACTGGGCATCTTGTCTTATCAACACTCCATACAGTTGATGCTGGTCAGACCATTAACCGTATTATTGGTATGTTCTCAACTGAAGAGGAGAATCAGATACGCATTCGTCTTGCAGATACAGTTAGGTGGATTGTCTGCCAAAGGCTTCTTCCAAAGGTTAGTGGGGGTCGTGTTGCTGCTTTTGAGATAATGGGGACAAATCTTAGGGTAAAAGACTCTATTCTTAATGCTGAATCTGAAGGAAAGACCTTTTACGATATAATAACTGATGGTGAGGCTTTTGGCATGACCACATTTGATAACTATATTGTTAATCTCTACAAGCATGGATTGATAACTGAAGATATAGCTATATCTTATGCCTCTCGAAGAGCAGCAGTCAGCAGAGGACTTGATTTTATTAAAGCCTCCAGAGGAGAAAAGACCACAGATATTGATACTCTTGAGCTTGATGAGGAGTATTCAGGACACTAAGAACCGTTTACATCTTTTATGGTCATAATTTTTAACAATAGCCAATTTTAAAGATTGCCCACAAAACTAT
Organism: Desulfamplus sp.; assembly: GCA_015232465.1. Taxonomy (GTDB): domain Bacteria; phylum Desulfobacterota; class Desulfobacteria; order Desulfobacterales; family Desulfobacteraceae; genus Desulfamplus. The sequence goes on along the minus strand of JADFZO010000013.1, from coordinate 11,128 downwards.
TTTAAGGATTTAGATAACTATGGAAATAGCCTGTAACCACTGTCAAACACAGTTTAAAATACCAGATGAAAAAATCCCTAAGGGTAAAAAAGTCTCGTTTCCATGTCCAAAATGCAAAGAGCCAATTAATATCCTTGTAGGTGAAGATGGGAGACAAAATTCGCAGCCAGCAGCATCTGCTTCAAATACCCGTGAAGATGGCGATACTCCAGAATATAATGTTGCAAACAGACCTTTTGGAGATATGCTTCTTGATAAAAGTGCAAAGACTGCGATGTTGTGTGTTGCTAACCCTAATGCTAACGAGGCTGCTGTTAAAACTATAAACAGTATGAAGTATCATGTTTTAAATGTTGGGAATGTGCAGACAGCTATTACAAGTATGACGTATCATCTATTTAATATAATCATAGTTGATGAAGATTTTGATATTACTCAAAAAGGTTATCGCAGACTTATGGAGTATCTAAACCAGCTTGATATGATGTCTCGCCGAAAAATAGTTGTCTTTCTGATTTCAAAAAATATTTACACAATGGACAACATGGCTTCCTTACATTCAAGCGTAGATCAGGTTGTAAATCATAATCAGATAAACTCAATGGAGAGCCTTTTACAAAGAACAATACTTGAGCATGAACAATTTTATGCTGTTTATAATGATTCATTACTAAAGTTGGGGAAATTAAGCTAATAATAAAAGGAATTTTTTTATTGACACGCCCAATATAATTGTTTATTTAACCCGCATTTGTTGTGGGGCTGTAGCTCAGCTGGGAGAGCGCATGGCTGGCAGCCATGAGGTCAGGGGTTCGATCCCCCTTAGCTCCACCATAATCCCTTCTAACCATATCCAAATAAACTTCAAAAGCTCTTGAAAAATAAACCTTCAAGAGCTTTTTTCTTTTCAATTATATTGCTTTTTTAAAAAAGCTAATGGTTATAGATGGTTATTATTAGCAATGGTTAATAAATGGAGCAAGGAGAGTATTTTATGAGACTTAAAATTAAATCAAAAATTGTTCTTGGTGCTTTGGCGATGGCAATAGTTTTATTATCATCATCAGCAGCTATTGTGGCTGTTATTGTTGCTAAACAGACTCGCGATGGAATTAATACAAACCTAATTAAGACAACTAACATCTTAAAAGAGGAGCTTATCGCACAAAAAGATGCAATTATGGAGCAGTGCAAACGGCTTGTCTCAAGCAGCGATATGGGATCAGATATAAAATTTTTGCAAGACTTTCCAGATAAAGCCTCATCAACAACAAATAGGAGCACATTTGTCGGCAATACAGAGAGACTTTTTCAGTCAGCATCAACCAATAAATTTAGCACCATAGCCACATACGATACAGCAGGCAACCTAAAAACCTTTGTTGTAGAGCAGCAAAAGGGGCGATATTTTGCAGGATTTCACCTTATTGAGACTAATGGTTCAATATTTGCTGGGGGAGAGTTAGGGGGAAATGAAAAACTTAGTGACGATAAGTTTGTTGACAATGCAAAACAGCCCAATATCCCTATAAAACTTGATCCTTCAAAATTGGATATATCATCAGATTCATCTCAATTTACTGTAAATAACAACATCTTGACCATTAAAAATATAATTCCGCTTATGGGTAACGCATTTAACCCTAAAACTGAGCAGGTTGAGCCAACACCAATGGGAATCTTGATTGTGCACTACAATATTGATGGTGCTTTTAGCCAAAAGATAAAAAAGATGACAGGAATGGATACCAATATCTATGTTGATGAAAAATTTGTTGATGGAACTTTTAAAGATCATCAGAGTTATAAAACCAAAGAGCCTTTTAAAGTTAGCAGAGACCTTACACTTCAGCAGGTCTATATTGACCAATTTAAATTAGATAAAGAGAGCTATTTTCACGCACTTTTACCCCTATTTGATGGCGAAAACCTTATTGGAGTGGTTGCTGCAATACAATCTGGTGCACTTATATCTGCAAATATTAAAAACATTCTTGTTCAGCTTGGAGTTGTAAACTTTGTATGTATTCTTCTTATAATCCCATTTATCTACTTGTTTGCCCTAAGGCTTGCAAATCCACTCAAAGAGGTTGCAAACAGATTAAAAGATATAGCAGAAGGTGAGGGCGATCTTACAATGCGTCTTGAAAAAAAGAGCGATGATGAGATAGGAGAGCTTTCGCAGTGGTTTAATATATTTATTGAAAAGTTACAGGGTATTATCTCTTTGATTGCAGAGAACTCCAAAAATCTTAACCTCTCGTCTCAAGATATGGCAAATCTATCAAGCCAGATGTCTGAAAACTCTTGCGATATGGTTGGTTTTCTTAACCAGACCACAGCCTCTGTTGAGAGGGTAAATGAGAATATTATCTCAGTTGCAGCAGCAATGGAGGAATCAAGCACAAATTTGAGTATGATTGTGGCAGCCTCTGAAGAGATGTCTGTTACAATAAATGAGGTATCTCGCAAAACAGAGAATGCAAGTCAAGTATCTCACGATGCTGTTCAAAAGGCGAGTGGAATATCTGAGCGTATTAAAGAGCTTGGAGATGCAGCCAATACAATTGGAAAGGTTACTGATATGATTAATGAAATATCTGCTCAGACAAACCTTCTGGCACTAAATGCAACTATTGAGGCTGCAAGGGCAGGTGAAGCTGGAAAGGGTTTTACTGTAGTTGCTGGAGAGATTAAAGAGCTTGCAAAGCAGACAGCAGCCGCTACAAAAAACATCAAAGATCAGATTGATGGAATCCAGAGATCAACGGGTAGAACAGCTAAAGATATTGAGGATATTTTATCTGTAATCAACACAGTTAATGAGACTGTAATATCTATTGTATCTGATATTGGAGAGCAATCTTCAGCAACACAAGAGATAAACGAAAATGTTGCCCACGCCTCTCATGGAATATCTGATGTTAGCCAAAATATTGCTCAAAACTCAGCATCAGTAAGTGAGATTAATGGCAGTATTGGCAATATTGATGCTCTTGCACACAATATTGCCAATAGAAGTTCTGATGTTGCACAAGGTGCAAAATCGCTATTTACCCTTTCAGAAAAGTTAGATGAACTGGTGAAAAAATTTAAGATTTAAAAGGTTAAAGGGCAAAAATAGCCTCTACTTCTATATCTGCTCCAAGAGGCAGTGCTGCAACTTGAAATGCACTTCTTGCTGGAAATGGCTCTTTAAAGTATTGGGCATAGACTGCATTTACAGCTTTAAAGTTGTTTATGTCCGAAAGAAAAACCGTAGTTTTAACTGCACTATCAAGAGTTGTACCCGCTGCCTCTGCAATTGCTGCAAGATTTTTAAAAACCATCTGAGCCTTTTCTTCAATGCTGCCATCAACAAGTTTTCCATCTGCTGGATCAATTGGAAGCTGTCCTGATGTGAAAAGAAGATTACCAACTACCACCCCTTGAGAGTACGGACCAATTGCTGCTGGTGCTCTATCTGTTTTTATCACCTTTTTTGACATCTTTAAATCCTCCTAAATCTTTATAATTTTTGTCTGTTTTTTTAGTTTGTAGATAAATGTAGCTAAATTGTATTTGCCATGAAAAATGGTAGATGCTATATTTTAAAACTTTTTTATGCAGCCCCACCTTTTAAATATATTAGAGGTTTATAATAATAATGCAAGAGACAAAAGCCGCAGAAAATTTAAAAGCAAAAATAGACTCTATTTTACAAAATAATATTCAGAACACGTTAGACTCAATATCTAAGCAGATTGCTGTTATTGATAGCACTGCCACAATTATCCTTGTAAACAGAGCATGGAGAGATTTTGCTGATGAAAATGGTCTTTGTGCAGGCAACTACTGCGTTGGAATGAACTACATAGATATTTGCAAAAAGGCATCTAAAGATAGACAAAATTTTATTGAGCAAAAGCAAAAAAATATAGACCAACAATTCGATAAAGATGATTGTGGCAGTATCACAGATGAGTGTAAAGATCGTTTAGCATGGGATATAGCCAAAACAAACACCGTGATTGAGCAGACAGAAGGGGCAAAGGAGTCATTAGATGGTCTTAAAAAGATGCTATCTGGCGAGCTTAATTACTTTTCAATAGACTATCCATGCCACTCACCAAGCGAAAAATTTTGGTTTAAAATGAGCCTTATCCGCTTTTGTTTTCAAGATAATATGTGGATCATGGTCTCGCATGAAAATATCACACAATCCAAGTTAATAGAGCTAAACCTAATCAAGAGCGAAAATAAACTCAAAGCAATAATCCAGTCTGTTCCTGATGCAATGTGTATGATTGATAGATCACAAAATGTTGTTTGGGCAAATGATGTTGCAAAAAATCTATACGGTGCTTCATTAGTTGGAACAAAGTGCTATCGATCTTACGGACGCTGGAACAATATATGCCATAACTGCATTGTCCATAAGACATTTAGAGATGGTAAAATCTATTCAGAGGAGTATTCTCACCTTGACATAGAGGGAAATGAGCGATTTATCCTCTCAACATCAAGCGTTGCTGGCTGTGATGAGTTTGGTAATGTAACTCATGTTATGGAGATAATGCGAGATGTAACCAAGAGACGACTTGATGAGAAGTTTTTAAAGTTCATGCAGGTTGCAGTTGACACAACAGCAGATGGTGTCTATTGGATCAACCCTGATGGTAGCATAAAGTATGTTAATAAGGCTGTTTTAAAATATACAGGTTACACAGAGACAGAGTTTACCCGCCTTAGAATAGAGGATATTGATCCTAATGTTAGTAAAGAGTTGTGGCCTGATGTCTGGAATGAGCTAAGGAGAGTTAAAACCATGAGGTTTGAGACAACCCATCGAACTAAAGATGGTGTTGATATTCCATTTGAGGTTACGGCAAACCATGTGATTTTTGACAGAGGCGATGAGTATAACTTTGCGGTTGTGCGAAATATAAGCGAGCGTAAACAGGCAGAGCGTGAGATAAGAAGGCTATCACAAGCACTTGAATATAGCCCTGTGAGTGTGGTCATAACTGATATTGCGGGAAATATTAAGTATGTGAACCGCAAATTTTCGCAAGTTACAGGATATAGCAGCAGCCAGGCTATTGGGCAAAATCCACGAATTTTGAACGCTGGGTATCGGGCAAAATCCTATTATGCAAATCTTTGGAAGACAATTTTAAGCGGCAAAGAGTGGAAAGGGGAGTTTGTCAATAAAAAGAAGGGCGGCGAAATATATTGGGAATCAGCCTCTATCTCTCCTGTTTTTGATGATAATGGTAAAATTGCCTATTTTGTGGCAATCAAAGAGGATACAACAGCTCGAAAGATGATTATGGACGAGCTAAGAGCTGCAAAGAAAAAGGCTGAAGCTGCAACCCGTGCAAAGAGCGATTTTCTTGCAACAATGTCCCATGAGATAAGAACCCCAATGAATGCCATTATGGGTATGAGCCACCTTTTGATGGATACTGAGCTAAACGATATTCAACATGGCTATTTAAGCAATGTTCAATCTGCTGCCCAATCGCTTTTGGAGATTATAAATGATATTCTTGATCTATCTAAAATTGAGGCTGGCAAGATGGAGTTTGAATCTCTCCAATTTGAGTGGAATCAGATAGTTGAGAAGATATTTAATGTGCTTAAATTCACAGCAAATGAAAAAAAATTGGAGCTTGTTTATAGCTTTGGTGAAAATATCCCTAAATTTATGGTTGGAGATCCTACCCGTTTAAGTCAGGTTATAATGAATCTTGTTGGCAATGCTGTTAAATATACCCCAAGCGGTGAGGTTTTGGTTCACACTCAACTTGTATCAGATGGCGAGTTGGCTGAACTTCAACTAAAGAGTCAATATGATGATGAGACCATAATTCAGACAGAAGAGTCAAAAGATATAAAGAGCCTTGAAAATAGCGATAAAGATAACGATGGTGCTAATAACAAAAAGAGGATAACCTTACGTGTTAGCGTCAAAGATAGTGGAATTGGTATTAGTGAGTCAAAGCTACCATCTCTATTTACCCCATTTACACAGGCAGATAGCTCAACTGCCAGAATGTATGGTGGCACTGGTCTGGGGTTGGTTATTGCAAAACGGATTGTAAATAAGATGGGCGGCGATATTGAGGTTCAGAGTTTTCCGGGTAAGGGTAGCACATTTTCATTTACAGTTGTGTTGCATGAAGCAGAACATCAAAACAGCAGTATGGATACCAATCTATTTGCTGGACTTAATGTTATGGTTATTGAGCCAAACACTAAGGCAAGAATGGCACTTAGCACATCTCTTAAATCTTTAAATATGAGGGTGATGGCTGCATCTAATGGTGCTGAAGCCATAGAGCTAATTGATTTGGCAAAAGAGCCTAAAGATATAGTTATGATAAATGCAAATTTATCTGCTAACTCTATCAACTGCATTGATACAATCAAGGGTATTGAGTATATAATGGGTACTCTTCCTAACAGTGTTGCAACAAAATATATTGTTATGCACGACTTTACAGCCACAAAAGAGGCAAGGGCAATAGCAGAGCAGGTGCGTGTTGATGAGCTACTTGCAAAGCCTATAACGCCAATTCTTCTTATTAGAACACTGTTAAATGTTATAAATACAAGAGAATATATTGGTATTGAAGATAGAGAAGATGGGGATAGAGCAGAAAAATCAGCTTCATCTAACAATGGCTCTTACGAGTATCAATTTAAAGATAAACATATTCTTGTTGTTGATGATGATGAGATTAATCGCCAGATTGTGGTTGCTATGGTTAAAAAGGCTGGCATTGAGAAGATATCTCTTGCAACCAATGGAGAAGAGGCTCTAAAAAAAGCTCAGGAGGAGCCTTTTGATCTTATTTTAATGGATGTTGAGATGCCGATTATGGGGGGGCTTGAGGCAACCCGTAAGATACGAGAGATTGGCATATCTGTTGCTGGCGGTAAATTAAAAGATGTACCTATTATAGCTTTAACTGGTCATGCACTTGACGAGTATCGTGAAAAGTGCTTTAAAGCTGGCATGAATGCACATATAGACAAGCCAATTCAACCAGAAAAGCTATTTGATGCTCTACAAAAGTGGCTTATTTTAAAATAAAAAATGCGATGGAATATTATGGAGATAAATAAAAAGAGTAAAATTCTTGTGGTAGATGACAATGAGTTTAATATTCAGCTTATAGCCTCTATCCTTCAGGAGCAATATTTTTTGAGTGTTGCTATGAATGGAAAAGATGCACTCAAAATTGTTGAAAAAGATAAACCAGACATCATTTTGCTTGATGTTATGATGCCTGAAATGGACGGCTATGAGGTTTGTCGGCGTCTTAAATCAGACGATAAAACAAAAGATATTCCCGTCATTTTTCTCACCGCCTTAAGTGAAGAGGGTGATGAGATGAAGGGGTTGGATTTAGGTGCTGTTGACTATGTTGTAAAGCCAGTTAATCCAAAATTGGTTGAAAAGAGAATACATAACCACCTTGCCCTAAAATACCACAGAGATAATCTTGAGCTTATTGTTGCTGAACGTACGCGTATGCTTAATCTAACTCAAGATGTAACTATTGAGAGTCTTGGAAATCTTGCAGAGTATAGAGATCAAGAGACTGGGGGGCATATAAAGCGGACAAAAAATTACGTCAAATCGCTATCCATTAATCTTAAAGATAATGATCGTTTTAAGGCAACTTTAACAGACGACTATATTGAGCTTTTGACTAAATCAGCTCCTCTTCACGATATTGGCAAAGTTGGTGTGCCAGATAGTATTCTTTTAAAACCGGGAAGATTAACAGATGAAGAGTTTGAGGAGATGAAAAAGCACACCATTTATGGCAGAGATATTATAGCAGCCTCTGAAAAGAGTTTAGGAGAGGAGTCGTTTTTAAACCTTGCCCGTGAGATTGCCTACACTCACCATGAAAAGTGGGACGGCTCAGGCTATCCAGAGGGGATTAAAGGTGATGCAATTTCGCTATCTGGCAGAATTATGGCAATTGCAGATGTTTATGATGCCCTAATCTCAAAAAGGGTCTATAAAGCCCCATTTCCACACCAAAAGGCTGTTGAGATAATAGCCAAAGGCAAGGGGAACCATTTTGATCCAGATATTGCCCAGATTTTTATTGAGCATGAAGAGGAGTTTAGACTTATAGCGTTAAAGTATGCAGATTTTGATGAAGAGCGAGAGATGCTCTCAATAAAAAAATAGATATAATCTTTGTGAGCTACCCCAAATCGCCCTTTACCCCCCGTAGCACTATTGGGCATAGCTCACTTTTTTCATCTTCTAATCATATATTACAGCAGTTTGCAGCCTCAAACCCCAAGTTAAAAGCCTTAATATTCATATCTGTAAAGCCCTTTTTGGTTCTAAGTTTTATCGCCTCCTCAACTACAACACGGCTAAGAGGCAAAATATCTGATTGCACCAAAGCACCCACAAGCACAATATTTAAAGTCATTGGACTTCCAGCCTCTTTAGCCAGCTTCATTGCATCAAATGCAATAAACGATGGGGTACGCTCACGAATAAGAGTTATCATACTCTCAATTTCAGGATAGACACCCCTTCCAATTGCAGCAGTAAATGGCGGAACAGGCGATAGACTTGTGATAACTTTAGTATTTGAGTTGCACCGATTCATGGCACGAAGCGTCTCTGACGGCTCAAATCCCAAAAGCACATCAGCCTCACCATCAGAGATGATGGTGCTTTTTGCATCTCCAAAAACAATTGCAGACTCTACAACTCCGCCACGCTGTGCCATTCCATGAATCTCACTCATACGAACAGGCACGTCAGAGAGCAGGGCAGCCTCTCCAAGCACCTTTGAGGCTAAGAGATTACCTTGCCCCCCAACTGCTACAATAATCAACCTTTTTGTATCCATATTTTATAAAATCCTTATAATTTATTCTCTATTTTTCAACGGCATTATTGCATTGTCAGGACATATCTGAGCACAAACAGCACAGCCCACACAGGTATCAGGATCAATTTTAACACGCCCCTTTTCAATAAAAAAAGATGGACAGGCAATCTTATCAATGCAATCTCTATGATCTACACATTTAGCTGTTACATGAAATGGTCTTGGCTTTAAAATTTTGATGCTCTTTGCAAACAGGGCACACGGCTCTTGAGATATGATAACTGAGACCCCATTAAACGAAAGAGCCTCACGAATAGCCTCAATGCTCTTTTTGACCTTAAACGGCTTAATAATTGTAATGTGCTCAACTCCAATTGCCCGAACTAAATTTTCAATTGAGATTGGTTTATAGCCCTCAAAGTTCATTTGGGTCATATCAACACCTGGATTTGGCTGATGCCCTGTCATTGCAGTTATGCCATTATCAAGTATTACCAATGTAAAGTTATGGTTGTTAAAAACAGCATTTACAAGACCTGTGATTCCAGAGTGAAAAAAAGTTGAGTCTCCAATAAAAGAGACAACTTTATGGTCAGTTGCCTTTGAAAATCCGCATGAACTGCTGACAGAGCCTCCCATGCAGATTACAAAATCACCAGTTGAGAGCGGTGGTAAAAATCCCAAAGTGTAACAGCCAATATCTGATGGATAGATAACGTCCATACCTTCAGCAGCCTTTTTAACCTCGTAAAATGTAGCGCGATGGGAGCAGCCAGAGCATAAGTTTGGCGGACGTTGCGGAATTTCAGGCAGCCCCTTTGTATCAACTGGTTTAACAGCTTTGTAACCAGTCGCAGCAGAATCAACCCCAAAAAATGATGCGATCTTTTGACGCACCATTGCAGGATCAAACTCATAGAGCCTTGAAAATAGGGTGTCCTGTTCCGCAGGTAGCAGACACCCTTCTGTCTGCTCACTTGAAGAGGAGACACAAGGCGGGGCAACCTCATCAACACTTTTACCTTTTATTTGAGCAAATATTCCAGCCTCTTGAGCAAATGCTTTGACAGCCTCCTCCATAAATGGCTCTCCCTCTTCAATAACAAGGATTTTATCGCAACCTTGTATAAAAGATTTAATAAGATTTGCTGGCATTGGATTAGAAAAGCCGATACGTAAAATTTTAGCTCTATTTTGAATGCCCAAATCTTTTACAGCATCTGAGGTATAGAGATAACTTACGCCGTTGCAGATAATCCCAAATTTTGCACTCTTATCTCCTTCAATAAAGTTATGGATTGAAGACTCTGATAGCTCAGCCGCTTTTTTAAGGTTTGCAAGAAGTTTTACATGGAGTTTTCGAGAGACTGCTGGCACAGTTACATAGCTCATTGGGTCTCTTGTAAATCTCCCCTTTGTTACTCGCGACTTAATTGTACCAGTTTTAACAAAAGCAGTTGAGTGGTTTATTCTTGTGGTTGTTCTAAGGATTACAGGCTCTTGAAGCATCTCTGATAGTTCAAATGCTGCGATAGTCATCTCTTTTGCCTCACTTACAGAAGATGGCTCAACCATTGGAAGTCCAGCAAGTTTGGCGTAATATCTGTTATCTTGCTCATTTTGGCTCGAAAACATAGATGGATCATCAGCAGTTAAAATAACCATGCCAGCCTTTACGCCAATGTAGGCAAGGGTCATTAGAGGGTCAGCAGCCACATTAAGTCCAACATGCTTCATAATACACATTGTTCTAACTCCTGAGTTTGCAGCAGCAGCAGCAACCTCCATTGCAACCTTTTCATTTGTGCTGTATTCAAAATAGAGATCGCTCTGTTTTGAAATTTGAAAAAGATTTAAAGATAGCTCAGAAGATGGTGTACCAGGGTATGTCGTGGCAAAGGCAACTCCAGCCTCAATAGCGCCTCTTGCAATTGCTTCGTTACCAAGAAGCATAATCTCTTCACCGATTTTATCTATCAATAATTTGTGCATAGGTTTGATATAGTTCCTTATTGTCTCTTTTTTTTTAGTGTAGTGTAAAAAATATCTTAAAAAAATATTGTAAGTTTTATATACCATGACAAAATAGCATTGTCGAGGTTACATCTCTTTGTTTGATTAAAAAAAAAGCAGTTGGGTATTGACCAGAATAAGCTAAAGTGCTATAAGCCTCAAATCTATTTCGGAGGAGTGGCCGAGTGGCTGAAGGCGGCGGTCTTGAAAACCGTTAAGTGTAACAGCTTCGTGGGTTCAAATCCTACCTCCTC
>JADFZO010000139.1 GCA_015232465.1 Desulfamplus sp. | reverse complement strand
CCTAAAGTTACCGTTTTATATCTGACTAATTTTTATTATTAATTATTTCAAGATATTACACGTAATTAATACTTAAAATACAGTTGCTTTTTTTACCAAGCATCTAAAATGTGGGGGGTCTTACCAAATGGCTTGACAGACCCGCACCAGTCCTATAAAAAAAGCACCCAGAGTCAGAAACACCGCCCCGATTAGAGGGGATTGAGACTAACCTGTAAATCAGACTCGGATTTGCTACCAACACGGGTCAGAAACACCGCCCCGATTAGAGGGGATTGAGACAGGTCATATTGCCAGTAATGCCCTTGCCACTCCATCCAGTCAGAAACACCGCCCCGATTAGAGGGGATTGAGACTTTGTCTGTGATGAGACTGCTTTGATAATCGCTTTTGTTGTCAGAAACACCGCCCCGATTAGAGGGGATTGAGACATATTGTTAATGATTCTAATGTGTTATTTAACAGACTATTTAAGTCAGAAACACCGCCCCGATTAGAGGGGATTGAGACACAAGTTCTTGGCTTATCGTCAACTTGAACGATTTTAGTCAGAAACACCGCCCCGATTAGAGGGGATTGAGACATAACTTTAGAACAATTTAGCATAATACTTCAATTGTTCTGTCAGAAACACCGCCCCGATTAGAGGGGATTGAGACCAAATTATACCATACATCAGTTTTTTTATCAAGTAATGTCAGAAACACCGCCCCGATTAGAGGGGATTGAGACATAATAATCCATGTAGTTAAAGGACTACGTGGATTGTCAGAAACACCGCCCCGATTAGAGGGGATTGAGACTAACTATCGTGGAATGTATGCAACTCTAAAGCTGTATAATCGTCAGAAACACCGCCCCGATTAGAGGGGATTGAGACCGTTCGTCATTTCCATCAGCGTTTTTTTGAGAAGTCATGTCAGAAACACCGCCCCGATTAGAGGGGATTGAGACAAACTATGTCGTTTGAGTTGATGATTACTTCTCTTCCGTCCGAGTCAGAAACACCGCCCCGATTAGAGGGGATTGAGACTTTTAAACACTCTTCGACAGGAGCATCTTCGCCCATAATCTCGTCAGAAACACCGCCCCGATTAGAGGGGATTGAGACTTTCACGGGGCTTGAAAATTATTCTTCCTCAGTCTCAATGTCAGAAACACCGCCCCGATTAGAGGGGATTGAGACTCATTATTAATTATAGTTGTCATGGTCTCAATCTCCCGTCAGAAACACCGCCCCGATTAGAGGGGATTGAGACGTAAACGCCATATTCGCAGATTCTTGGTTTATCATCAGTCAGAAACACCGCCCCGATTAGAGGGGATTGAGACTATTTTCCGCAGAATGTTACGACTCCAATTGTTGTTACTACTGTCAGAAACACCGCCCCGATTAGAGGGGATTGAGACTTGCCTGAAAACCAGACAGATGGCGTAAGCCTTCATGCCTGTCAGAAACACCGCCCCGATTAGAGGGGATTGAGACATTTCCTTGTTCTTCTTTGCTTGGTATTCCAAAAGGTCCGTCAGAAACACCGCCCCGATTAGAGGGGATTGAGACTTTCTGCTGGCATGGGATATTCTCCCAAGCGGCATCAGGTCTGTCAGAAACACCGCCCCGATTAGAGGGGATTGAGACTCAGTCCTAAAATGAACGGCGGTTACTGAATTGTTTCTTGTCAGAAACACCGCCCCGATTAGAGGGGATTGAGACATGATGATTGATGAACTTTTGTATTTGATACCGTTGAGAGTCAGAAACACCGCCCCGATTAGAGGGGATTGAGACCTAATTGGATGTCCTTGCCGGTTATTGCCAGGATCCACAATAACGTCAGAAACACCGCCCCGATTAGAGGGGATTGAGACGGAGCTGGTTTATTACGTTTTTCTGCGTTCAAATTGTCAGAAACACCGCCCCGATTAGAGGGGATTGAGACTGTACCTGAAGAGTTTCTTTTCTGAAACACATAATTAGGGTCAGAAACACCGCCCCGATTAGAGGGGATTGAGACGAGCTAATCTTGCACATTAGCTCTAGTATATGTGGTGGTGTCAGAAACACCGCCCCGATTAGAGGGGATTGAGACTTAAACACTGCTAAAACAGAAAAAGGATAACATACCATGCAGTCAGAAACACCGCCCCGATTAGAGGGGATTGAGACTTTTCTGGCTCTTTGGTGGTGGTGGTATCGGTTTCATTATCGTCAGAAACACCGCCCCGATTAGAGGGGATTGAGACATATATTTTTCCAATTCTTCATCAATATTGTACTCCTCGGTCAGAAACACCGCCCCGATTAGAGGGGATTGAGACATAGTCCCCTGTAAATTTCTCTCGGATTCATTTTAGGTCAGAAACACCGCCCCGATTAGAGGGGATTGAGACTTTTACAAGCTGGTCTTAGAACTTTTTTTTGGTAATGGTTAAGTCAGAAACACCGCCCCGATTAGAGGGGATTGAGACCGTAGGAGTTTATGCAGTGCTTCAATTTCTTTCTCTGCAGTCAGAAACACCGCCCCGATTAGAGGGGATTGAGACAGTCTCATCATGATCTGATTCTGCGGAGTCTCTGTTCATGTTGAGTCAGAAACACCGCCCCGATTAGAGGGGATTGAGACTTTAAGTGCCATTTTAAATCTCCTTAACTTAAAATTATTTAGTCAGAAACACCGCCCCGATTAGAGGGGATTGAGACTTCTCTTCCTCTGCTATCACCTCCTTCATTTTATCGACTAAAAGTCAGAAACACCGCCCCGATTAGAGGGGATTGAGACTCTGCGAAAGCAGGATGTGATGGCTCAATATCCCTTATATGTCAGAAACACCGCCCCGATTAGAGGGGATTGAGACTTTGCGTTTCAACTGTTTACAACCAACACCTGTAGTTCCGTCAGAAACACCGCCCCGATTAGAGGGGATTGAGACTAACAGCCGATACACCTATTTTTTTTGCCTAAAATTGTTGGGTCAGAAACACCGCCCCGATTAGAGGGGATTGAGACTATCATCTGCTTCAAGTATTGTTTTACCGATTCTATAATCTGTGTCAGAAACACCGCCCCGATTAGAGGGGATTGAGACTAATTTATCATTGGTTGTAAAATTGAGATGGTTTAAAAAATCGTTCTAATAAATTATTTAAATATGTTTGAAAAATTTTCCTCTAATTCCGTTTATAAAACGAGAATGAGAATAGTCAGAAAAACCTCCTCGCTAAGAAGGGATTGAAA
>JADFZO010000138.1 GCA_015232465.1 Desulfamplus sp. | reverse complement strand
AAAAAACTTGGGCTTTATACAGGCTTCATCTATACCTGTCAAACACTTTTTTTAATTATTTTAGACAATAAATATATCTATCTGAAATCCTAAGGCTATTTTATTAAAAATCCCATAACAATATAATTCTTGGCATAAATTCTAACCCCTAAAAATAAAATAGACCGCCCCAAGAATACACAATCCAGCCCAAACAAAATCAAGCTTAACAGGCTGACCCATATAAAAAATAGAAAACGGCACAAATACAGATAAGGTGATGACCTCTTGCAGTATCTTGAGCTGAGATAGATTCAGCTCTGTGTGCCCAATACGATTAGCTGGCACCTGAATCATGTACTCAAAAAACGCAACGCCCCAACTTATCAAAGCTGCAACAAACCATGTTTTATCATTGAGCTTCTTTAAATGGGCATACCAAGCAAACGTCATAAATATATTTGATAAAATCAACAAAATAGTTGTCTTTACAAGAACTGGCATAATACTTTTTAGTCCAATCTATTTGATCATAAATAACTTTTAGGCTTTGCCATAGAGCTTTAACTTTTTAAGCAGGGTCTTTCTTGTTATTCCAAGCCTTCGTGCAGCCTCACTTCTATTTCCATTAGCAGATTCAAGGGTCTTTAAAAGAGCCTCTCTCTCAATATCTGCAAGCAAAGCACCATCTGAAAAGCTATCTATTTTTGGCTCTACTACTTTAAATATTCTCTGATTATTAAAATCAATCTGATTATGATTAATCTGTGCAACAAACGGAAGATCAGCCAACGATAAATAGTCAGACCGTGCAAGAACTACAGCCCTTTCAATAGAGTTCATAAGCTCTCGTACATTGCCGGGCCACCCATACCGTATCATTGCGTCCATAGCATCTGGCGTAAATCCCTTAATATCACGATGGTTTTTTTCTGAAAATAGTTTAAGAAAATGGAGAGCAAGAAGAGGTATATCCTCTTTTCTGGCACTTAAAGGGGGAACCTCAAGGGTAACCACATTTAGCCTAAAATATAAATCTTCTCTAAATTCGCCATCTTCTGCCATTTTTTTAATATCACGATTTGTTGATGCAATAACCCGTGCATCAACCTTTATGCTCTCATCGCTTCCCACTGGTGTTACCTCTTTTTCTTGAAGCACCCTAAGAAGTTTTGCCTGCATTGCAAGGCTCATCTCCCCAATCTCATCAAGCAGAATACTCCCACCATGAGCCTGCAAAAATCGCCCTTTGCGTTTTTTATCCGCACCTGTAAAAGAGCCTTTTTCATGCCCAAATAGCTCTGATTCAAGAAGAGTCTCTGTGATTGCAGCACAGTTGATTCGTATAAATGGCATATCTTTTCGCGGGCTATTGTAGTGGATTGCACCAGCAATAAGCTCCTTGCCTGTTCCTGAACCGCCAATTATAAGAATATTGGCATCAGAAGGGGCTGCAAGCTCAACAGTATCAAGCAGTGCCTCCATTGCATGACTCTTGCCTATTATATTTTCGCGATGAAAACCACTACTTAACTGCTTTTTTAGATTAAGATTCTCTCTTTTAAGATAAAGGGTCTCAAGTATGCGGGCTATGGTAAGTTTGAGCTTGTCAAAATCAAGAGGCTTGGTCATGTAGTCGTAAGCTCCATTTTTAAGAGCCTCAACAGCAGTCTCAATTGAGGAGTAAGCTGTCATTATAATAACTGGAAGAGATGGGTTGTAGCTCACTATCTTCTCTAATGCCTCCATGCCTGACATTTTGAGCATCTTCATATCCATAAGAACAATATCAAAATGCTCCTGATGCACCTTTTCAACCCCTGATGTGCCATCATCTGCAAGCTCTATCTCATAGCCCCAACCTCTCATAAGTGTTTTGAGCATAGTTCTGTGTCCTGCATCATCATCAACAACAAGAATCTTATTTTTTCCACTCTTTTTGCTCATCAATACTACCTCTTAATTTACAAGGGATTGTTAGAAAAAAGGTGCTCCCCCTACCCTTTTGGCTCTCTACACTTATACTGCCGCCAAGAGCCTCAACTGCCCTGTGAACCATTGCAAGACCAAGCCCTGTTCCATCTGGTCTGGTTGTAAAATAGGGATCAAAAATATGCTCCATATCTTTTTCATCAATCCCCTTGCCTGTATCTTTTACTGATATAGCTATCTTTTCTTGGAAGTCTGATTCAAAAACCCTAATTGTCAATCTTCCGCTCTTATCAAGAGCCTGCACAGCATTAAGATAGAGATTGAGCAGAATCTGATTTAACCTATCTGGGTCTGTTACGATATTTTCTCTATTTAGTTGATAATCAACTTGAACCTCAATCGCTTTTTGGCTCTTATCATATTCAATCAATTTAACTGAGTGTGCTATAAGCTCCTTTAAATTTACCTCTTTTGCAACAACTGGAAGAGGCTTTGCAAACTCAAGAAGCTGAGTAACAGCACGATTTAGCCTCTCAACCTCTTGAATCATTATCTGTGCAACCTCCATATCATCTTTAACAGTGCTGTAACGCTCCTTAAAATATGTAGCAAAACCCTTTATAGAGCTTAGAGGATTTCTGATCTCATGGGCAACTCCAGCAGCAAGTTTTCCTACAGCAGCAAGCCTTCGACTTCGCTCAATCTCGCTTTTTAGCTCAGATATTGATGTTCTTGCAGACCTATATCCTTGAAGTGCAACAATTCCAACAACTCCAGTGCAACCTAAAACAAAAAACATAAAACCCATTGCCACAACATGACGCAAATATTTAGCCTTAGCAACCTCAACCTCAGACATATCAAGAGCAGCAAAGATTATCTGATTTTGGTGAGCCGCTGTTATGTTGCCATGTTTAGGGGGGATAAAGTGAACTCTAAACCAATCAATATCTTTTATTGAAGGACAATGTGGTGGTTCAAGCTCATTATCAGGGGGATTATTTTGGTCGTTAGGCTTAAGCGGTTCACTATCTTTTGCTGGTCTATCAATACAATCTTGAGCCATGCAAAATTGCCTCATAAATCTCCCCCCTACCCGTATTCCCCTATGGGCAGGGGTGAACTGCTTAAAAACTTGAAACTCCTTTTTTTCATCTTCGTAATCAATCTCTCTATGCCAAAATAGCGTATCTCTGCTGCCTCTATTTGAATCTAATTTAAACTTACCAGTATCAGAATCAAGACTCTTTATGTCAGGCATATTTTCATACCTCTCCCCTACCCTTTGATGATCGCTATGGGCAAGGATTATCCCATCTTTGTCAGTTATCATCATATAGGCAACTTCAGGCTGAAGAGCTGTTTCAGTAAGAAGATTCTGAACCCTTGCCACACTCCAGCTCATGGTCAACATTCCAGCTCTTGTTCCAGAGATCGGA
>JADFZO010000137.1 GCA_015232465.1 Desulfamplus sp. | reverse complement strand
GTCCATTCTGCTGGATTTAAAGGGACAAAAAAAGATGGCTACAAGGCTGCGTGTGAAGCCCTTTTTAAAATAATTGGCACAGATGATAATAAGATGTCTGTATCAAAGCAGAGCATCAATATTTTAGGGGAGTTCAATATTGGGGGCGAGGCGTGGATAATTCGTAAATATTACGAAAAGATGGGGGTTCAGGTTGTCTCTGTTATGACTGGAGATGGTCGAGTTGATGAGATAGCAGCATCGCATAGAGCATCGCTAAATGTTGTGCAGTGTTCAGGCTCAATGACCCACCTTGCAAAGATGATGCAAGATAAGTATGGAATACCATTTATTCGCGTATCATATTTTGGAATCGAAGATATGTCTGATGCCCTTTACGATGTTGCAAATTTTTTTAGCAAATCCCCAGAGATAATGGAGAGGACGCAAAACCTTGTCAGAGAAGAGATAACAGCAATCTGGCATGATCTAATAAAAATGAAAAACGATCTTAACGGCAAAAGGGCAGCAATTTACGTAGGTGGTGCATTTAAGGCATTCTCACTTATCAAGGCTTTAAAGCATCTTGGCATGAGCGTTATCCTTGCAGGATCGCAGACTGGCTCAAAAGAGGATTATATGATGCTAAAAGAGATGTGCGATGAGGGGACTGTTATCTTAGATGATGCAAATCCAATAGAGCTTGCAAAATATTGCATTGAAAAAGATGCTGACCTCTTTATTGGCGGGGTTAAGGAGCGTCCAATTGCATACAAACTTGGAATTGGATTTTGCGATCACAACCACGAGCGAAAAATTCCGCTTGCAGGGTTTATAGGTATGAGAAATTTTGCAAAAGAGGTGCACGAGACTGTTATGAGTCCAGTTTGGGAGCTTGTCCCAAGAAGAGCATCAAAAGGGGGAGGGCTTCATGCAAATCACAACTGATAAAAAGAAAAAGGCACTACGCCAAAACTACACTGCAACCCAAAACGCATGTAAACTATGCACGCCAATTGGGGCAACATTGGCTTTTCAAGGGATTGAGGGGTGCATCCCTCTGCTTCACGGCTCTCAGGGGTGTTCAACTTATATGAGACGTTATCTTATCAGCCACTTTAAAGAGCCTGTTGATATTGCGTCTTCAAACTTTACTGAAGAGACAGCCATCTTTGGAGGTGGGGCAAATTTAAAAAGTGCTATTGAAAATGTGGCACGTCAATATTTGCCATCTATAATAGGAATTGCAACAACATGCTTGAGTGAAACCATTGGCGATGATGTGCCTATGATCATAAATAGTATGCAAAATTGCGACAATCTACCAGAACTTGTCCATGTCTCAACTGCAAGCTACACAGGCACGCATATTGACGGTTTTCACAATGCAATCAGAGCTGTTGTAGATAGATTTAACCCTGAATCAGCAACACTTAACAATAAAGATGCTCAAAATAAAGAGCGTGATAAAACTAAATCTGACAAATTTGGATCAGGGGAAAATATATCGTTAAACTGTTTTCCCGGTATGCTCTCTAATGAGGATATTCGATATTTAAAGGAGATATTCTCTTTAATGGGGATCAAAGCAACCATACTGCCAGATTACTGCGAACGTTTAGATGGAGAGCCGTGGATAGATTATCAGGTTATCCAAAGGGGTGGAACGCCAATTAGCTCTATCAAAAAGATGTATCAAGCTAATGGTAGCATTGAGTTGGGACGGATATTGGCTGCCAAACAAGATTTTAATCAAAATAGTGGCAACTCATCGCAAAATTTAAGTGCTGGCGAGCTTCTTGCCAAAAGATTTGGCGTTAAATCTCTTGGGGTTGGGCTGCCAATAGGGGTTAAAGAGACAGACAGATTTTTTGAAGCATTGGAGCAACTAACAAAAAAAGCTACTCCAGCAATATTTTTAAATGAGCGTGGCAGGCTCATAGATGCCTATGTTGATTGCAATAAGTATCTTTCTCAAAAGCGGGCTATTGTTTATGGGGAGGAAGACCTTGTTGTTGGGATTGCATCATTTTTAAGTGAAGTTGGGGTTGTGCCTGTTTTGTGTGCATCTGGGGCAAAAAGCGGGGCTTTAAAATCTGTGCTTCAAGAGACTCTGCCTCAAAATATCTTTGAGCAGATTATTATCAAAGATGGTGTTGATTTTATGGAGATTGAGCATGAGGCTAAAGAGTGCGATCCAGATTTTTTAATTGGATCAAGCAAAGGGTATGCAACTGCAAGAAGGCTTGATGTGCCGTTAGTAAGGGTTGGATTTCCTATCCACGACAGGGTTGGAGGCTCTCGAATACTTCACATAGGTTATCGCGGGGCACAGAGGCTAATTGATGAGATAGTAAATACTCTGCTTGAAAGAAGGCAGGAGAGATCAAATATAGGCTACTCCTATATGTAATTTAAAAATAGTTGGTTATGAGGTTGGTAAGTATGAATATTGAAAATCACCCCTGTTTTAATCCAGGGGCATGTCGCTCTTATGGAAGAGTTCACCTTCCAGTTGCCCCGCGATGCAACATTCAGTGCAATTTTTGTAATAGACAATTTGACTGCGTAAATGAGAGCAGACCCGGGGTTACAAGCGGAATTTTAACACCGTTTCAGGCTATAGATTATCTTAAAAAGGTCTTTGTTAAAAAGGGCAATATCTCAGTGGTTGGGATAGCAGGACCTGGTGATCCATTTGCAAATCCTGATGAGACTTTAAAAACTCTTGAGATGGTTCGGTATCAATATCCTGATGTTTTGATCTGCGTTGCAACAAATGGCTTAAATCTTATTCCCTACTTAGATGATATAAAGAGCATTGATGTAAGCCATATCAGTGTTACTGTAAATGCTGTTGATCCTGAAATTGGGGCTAAGGTCTATTCATGGGTGAGATTTGGCAAAAAACTTATTGGACCAGAAAGAGGAGCAGCACTTCTTTTAGAGCAGCAGATTGAGGCAATTAAAGGGCTAAAGGAGCGAGGTATTATCGTAAAGGTCAACACCATTGTTCTGCCCGGAATTAACGATCACCATGTCGAAGATATAGCCTCTACAATGGGCAGACTTGGTGTTGATATACTAAACTGTATGCCATACTATCCAAATAAAGGTTCAAATTTAGCTCACCTTCCAGAGCCTTCAAAAGAGGAGATAAATGCGATACGAAAAAGTGCTGTTAAGCACATTGCCCAGATGCTGCACTGTAAACGGTGTCGTGCTGATGCAGTTGGGCTTTTAGATGATCCTGACGATATTGGGCTTATGAATCAGTTACGTGCCTGTGCATCTCAAGAAGATGAGATAAGGATAACTCCTATTGAAAAACCTCAATCAGGTAGAAAGGGTTATGTTGCTGTAACTTCGCGTGAAGGGGTGCTGGTTAATCAGCATCTTGGAG
>JADFZO010000136.1 GCA_015232465.1 Desulfamplus sp. | reverse complement strand
CCACATAAATATATAAAACAATAATAAAAAACAATTGTCAATTAAAAAAGTATTACAAAGCTATTTTTTTGATAAGGCGTGATACCAGCCATTTTGAAGATTGTATTTAGGTTTAAATCCAAGCTCTTTTTGTATTTTTTGACCATCTACAGCTATATTTTCCATCAATTTATCTATATAAAAGGCTATCTTTTCAATATTGTTACCTCTATATTTTTGCAAAAAATCAACAATAATTTTAAGAGGCTCTTTTGAAATTTTTAATATCTTTATATCTAAAGATAATCCATTAGCAATAGCCCTAATAATATCTTCAAGAGAGTGAACATAACCGTCAGTGAGGTTATATATCTTGCCAGCAGCTTGTGGGTGAGTTGCCACATAAATTGCCCCTGAAACAACATCATTTTCGTGTATAAGCGTTCTATTTACAGAAGAACCATTTTTATCAACAGGAATGATAAAAAAACCTCTTTTTACAGCCTCAATAAGCCTAAGATAGTTACCAGTAACTTGAGTGCCATACACTGACGCCAAACGGAGCACAGTTACACAAGAGGCTTGGTACTGTTCAGCAAGCAGCTTTGTCTTTGCATAAATGGTCAAAGGATTTGCAGGTGATGATTCAGAAAAAACTTTGTTCACATATTCATAACTATTTGAAGGTGTTACACCATAAACAGATATTGTGCTAAATAGTATAGCCCTTTTAACTCCAGCACAAATTGCAGCATCAACAATATTTTTTGTTCCAACAACATTAACATCATAAAATTTGCCATACATAGATGCTTTAGGGTTGCTGATATGAAGCAGTGCAGCAAGATGAAATATATAGTCAACACCAGATACAGCAGCAGCAACAGATTGATAATCTGTTATATCACCATAAAATATATCAACATTAGGAGAGGATGTGGTGCTCTTTTTACGCAAAAAAAGTCTAACCTTAAAATTTTGTCTTAAAAGCTCTGGCACTAAGAGCCTGCCAATTTTGCCAGTTGCTCCTGTAACTAATGCTGTTTTCATTAAAAAAATTTAAATCCCCATTTACTAAAATATTGAAGAGCGCTTAAAGCAAAAATAAGCGTCCATTTTAAGGTTTTGTGTGAAGCTCTTTCCCACCTGTGAATAACACTAACATAGGGGCAATATAGCAGGCGATATTTGGCTCTAAGCCTTCTGCAGAGATCAACATCTTCAAAATACATAAAAAATCGCTCATCAAATCCGTTATGCTCTTTGATAGCAGATGCTCTTGAGAACATAAATGAACCAGAGATAAAAGGGACATCAACAACTTTATCATAACCAACATCTCTCATCTCATAGAGATCAAGCCTTTGCCTTATAATATTTTGAATTTTTTGGAGAATATGGGGAACTCTTTTAGAAGGGATTTGTCTTATTTTAGGAAAAAATCTCCTCACAAATAGATCAATAATTGCTGGCTCTCGTTTATTTAGGTATTGACATGAACCGTCTGAGTTGCAGATTTTGCATGTTGCAACTGCAGTATCATGGTTAGACTCCATAAAGTTTATCATTGTGCTAAAGAGATTTAGCGGAACAACCATATCAGGATTCATTAAAAGGATAAATTTACCTTTAGCTCTTTTAATATTCTGATTCTGGTTTGCACCATATCCCATCTGTGTTTTATTTTTAGTTAAAACAACATCTGAAAATTTTTTTTGAATAAAATCAACAGTTGAATCTGACGAGCAGTTATCGACTAAAAGTATCTCGCTGTTAATCTCTCCAAATTGTTGATGAATCTGCCCCAATGAAAGCCTTAGCGATGGCAAAAGAAGCTCTAAATCTTTTTGGTTATTATGTGAAACAAGAAGAATTGAGATAAGCATGGATATTTATTAACGCCCTTTCGCCTTTTTTAATCTGCTGATCGCCTTAACGCCCATATAATTTGGTGAAAAATGCTGTTTTGATTCCATAAAACTAACAGCTCTTGTTTTAGAGTTCTGCTTAAATAAGATTTTTTTACCTTGCAGTTAAATCCCTCTTTTACAGCTTTGAAATACCATCTATACTCTTTTGACTCTACGGCACGGATAAATCCAAAACAGAGACGAGAAAATATGTAATAAATAGATGATGGAAAAGGTGCATACTCTCTTAACAGCCAGATTGTATTTCTTGTTGGATAAAATACCTGACGCCACCCTGCCCTGCCTGTTGGTGAATTTCTGTGTATTATTGTGCATTTAGGTTCGTAATATATCTTATAGCCAAGTTGTCTAATTTTTATGGCAACATCAATCTCATTTTGATAAAGAAAATATTTAGCAGGAAACCAGCCCATTTTTCTAAACAGTTCACGCCTTATTGCAAAACCGCACCCAACAAATGCAATAGATTGACAAGGTTCAGAGATATTGACATCGGGTATATGCCATGTCTTAAACTGCGTGAAATCTTCAGAGACTATCTTACACGCAACAGCCCCAATATCTTCAAACCTATCAAGAAGCTCAATAAGCCGCTCTATTGTATCTATATTTAAAGGGTGGGAGTCATCATCTAAAACAAGGATATACTCCCCATTAGCAATCTCAAAACCAAGATTTAACCCCTCAATTCCGATATTTTTTTTTAGCAATAAACAGGTGAGCCAATCAGATTGAGACTCTAAAAATTGAGACGTGCCATCTTTTGAGCCATTGTCAACTGCAATAATCTCAATATCTTTTCTGCAATGGCACAATGTTTTGAGATGGTTCGATGTTTTTCTTGTATCAAGAAGCCTATTAAAATTTAGAAATACAATGGAGAGTTTTGGGGTGTTATTAGTATTAAAATTTGTCATATTACTCTACATGAAACCAATTACCATTTTCAAATAACCAGATGTCGTCGGTTGTCAAACTTTTTTTGTATCCAAGCAGACCTGGAATAGGAATTTTTAGCTCAATTTCATAAGTAATAGAGACTTTCGCCTCTTTTTTTTCAGAATCAATATTAACTTTTTCAATATTGTATCGTGCCACTTTAGATTGATCTCCAAAAACTTTTTTGTAGTCATCTAATTGGAGCCTATTTCTATTTACATCAGCCTCAAGTGAATACATTTTATCATAATCGCCTGAGATTTTTTTATCCCAATAGAGATTTACCCTTTCGCGTAAAATATCCTCTTCTGATAGAGGTCGATTATAAGGGATACATGAAGATAAAAAATAGAGACATATAGACAAAAAACTCAAAAAATAGAGATGCTTTAACAATTTCTTTTCTAATTTCATTCTACAACCCTGCAATATAAAGTATTAGTTTGCAATATCGAAATAAATTAGCATGTTTAGCCCTAAAAATTAATTAGTTAAAAGGTTAAACATGCTAAATTTGTTATTAATTTACGTTCATAGAAAAATAGGTAATATCATAAA
>JADFZO010000135.1 GCA_015232465.1 Desulfamplus sp. | reverse complement strand
AATTTGCTCTATATCTATAAATTTTGTTAAAGGCTCTACACCTCTCTTTTTTGCTATCTCTGCCAATAGCTCCTCCACAAGCCTATCTTGCGGAATTTTTCTTATAATTTTACCTTTTTTAAATAAAATTCCAACTCCATCGCCACCAGCAACACCAATATCAGCCTCTTTTGCCTCACCCGGACCATTTACCACACAGCCCATAATGGCAACCTTTATTGTAAGTGGGCACTTTAAAAGAGCCTCTTCAACTTTAGATGCAATATCAAAAAGGTCTATTTTGCATCTTCCGCACGTTGGGCATGAGATTATCTCAACTCCTCGCTTTCTAAGTCCAAGTGAGCGTAAAATCTCCCACCCTACCCTCACCTCTTCAACGGGATCGCGTGTTAAAGAGACTCGAATCGTATCGCCAATTCCATCAGCCAAAATCATGCCAATTCCAATTGCAGATTTTGTAATTCCAGCATAAAGTCCACCTGCCTCTGTAACCCCAACATGAAACGGAACATCAGTCATAGTTGAGATTAATCTGTAGGCTTGAACTGTTCGCTCTACATCAGATGCCTTTAAAGAGAGTTTTATATCACTAAATCCTAAATCCTCAAGAATGTTTATATTTCGCATAGCACTTACTGCCATTGCTTGGGCTGTGCTTCCCATTTTCTCCAAAATATCTTTTTCTAAAGAGCCAGAGTTTACCCCAACTCGTATTGGAATATTAAAAGACTTTGCACAATCTGCCACAGCTTTTATTTTCCAATGCTCACCAATATTTCCAGGGTTAATTCTTAACCCATCTGCCCCAGACTCTGCTGATGCAATAGCAAGTCTGTAATCAAAGTGAATGTCAGCAATTATGGGGATATCTATCTCTTTTGCCTTTAGCAGATTTTTTATATTTTTGATTGAATTTGCAGCATCAATATCAGGAACAGCAACTCTAACTATTTCGCAACCAGCATCGTAAAGACGCTGAATCTGTGAAACTGTTGCATCAACATCTTGGGTGAATGTGTTTGTCATAGATTGTACTGAAATTGGTGCATTGCCACCAACTTTAACGCTTCCAACACTAACTTGACGGCTATTTCTTCTTATCTTAACAAAAGACATCTTTAATATCCTCTATTATTTGTATTATTTACAAGCACTTTTTTGCTGCTAAATCCTTTTAATCTAAAGCTAAAGTAGAGAGATGCTACTCCCATAAGCCCTGCGATTACAGCACAGTAGATGTAAAAACCAGAAGGTCCAACCTTGTGCATCAATCCAGAGGATAAAACAGGACCAAAAGCAGAGCCAGAACTGTAACACAAGATAAGTGCGGCACTAATAGGTAAGACATTACTCTGCTCAATATTTTCTTGAGCCTTTGCAAGAGATACAGGATAAATTGTGAAGACAGAGCCAAAAAGGGCTGTAAATATAAGCAAAAGATTAAAATTTAAATTGTGAAATAAAATTATTGTTATTGATATTAAAGAGGCAAACAGCCCAAGTCCAGCAAGTATATTGAGCCTATTAAAGCGATCTGATAGCATACCAATAGGAAGCTGAAACAGAAGTCCAGACCAAACAGTAACCATCATAAAAATAGTAATCTGAGAAATCTTGATTCCACTATCAATACAATAGACAGGTCCCATAACATAAAATGCCCCTAAAATAAGACCAGAGGCAAATGTCCCCAACATGCTTGAAGGGGTAAGCCTCATTAGCTTTATAAAGTCAAATCGAACATCTTTCAACGCTTTTGGTATTATAGATTGCGTTAATGCAACAGAGGGAATACAAAAAGAGAAGACCATGCCTAAAATCATAAATATCTCCTTTCCCTCAATGCCAGCGGTGTTAATCATAAGTTGTCCAAGACCATTGCCCAAATAGACAATAACCATATAAATTGAGAGGATTCTGCCTCTGATATTGTGCTCAACCATCTCATTTAACCAGCTCTCAACAACCATATAGAGACTTGCAATACATATTCCGCTTATAAATCTAAGTAAAAACCAGAATAGAGGCGTCTGATAAAGCCCATGTGCAATGGCTATAGATGATGCAATAGCACTAAAAGCTGTAAATGCCCTCACATGCCCTACCCTCTGAACAAGTTTTTGGCATATAAAAAATCCCATTATCATGCCAAGGTTATAACCAGACATAACAATACCGACCATATATTCAGGATTTCCTGCATAACGCAGCTTAACACTTAACAGCGTATTTTGAAGTGCAGAGCCGATTGAAAGGGCAAATGTAGAAAACAGAAGAGCAAAAAAGGATTTAGCAACATTATATATTGGCATTTTTTTTACTGGCTCTAATTTTATTTGATAGTAACTTTGGCAATACTTTGGTGGGAATTTGTGGCTCTTTTTTTAAATCTTTTTAATGTTTAATGGGCAATCAACTATAAAACAGACTGCCCATTATAAATCTATATTTCATAAAATCTCATTTTCGTGTAATTTCATCACTACCGCATATAGGACAGCCATTTGGTCTTCCGGTTCCTGGCGGCTCCTCCCATTCGTGCTTACAAGAGTCGCAGATAAAGATTCTATCTCTTATGACAATCTCATAATTGCCCCCTTCAATCTTGATAGCCTTTCCGTTAATAATGGCATCTGCTATCACCTTTCTGGCATGTCTTAAGATTCTGCCAAATGTAGCTCTTGATACTGCCATCATCTCGCCCCCCTCTTCGTGGGAGTGCCCTTGAAGGTCTGCTAAACGTATCGCCTCTCTCTCATCAACAGTCAAGGATACCTCCATTAAATCAAGCATGGGAATACCTCTTGGCTTAAAATAGCTAACCTCTGGCTTATATCCTACTTTTCTACTGATTACAGGTCTGACCATAATTATTATTCTCTCAAAAAAAAGGGGTTCTCTTTTACAGAAAACCCCTTTTTAGATAAGTTCATATACAAATCAATCAAAAAAGATAAATTTAAGTTCTATTATTATATTTTAGATTTTTTAATAAAACTTTAAACTATTTCATCTTTGAACCTTCTGCATGGCTCTGAAGTTTAACTTCAACTTTCTCTGTTAAACTTGCATAGTATTCACGCAAGATTACAAGAACCTCTTCACGTCCAAAATGGTCAGCTACTGGTTGATTATTTGAAAGTGCATGACGCAATTTTGTTCCAGAGAGAACAACACGATCTGCTTTGCCGTGTGGGCAGGTTCTCTCAGAAGCCATGCCATCGCATTTGTAGCAGTAGAATGTCCAGTCAATTTTTAGAGGCTCACAAAGTAGTGCTTTACCTGGCTCTGACGGGGTTGGGATTTTATCAAATATCTCCTGAGCCTCAAAAAGTGTATAAAAGTCGCCAACTCCAGCATGGTCACGACCAATGATCATCTTATTTACACCATAGTTCTGACGGAATGTTGCATGTAAAAGAGCCTCTCTTGGACCTGCATAACGCATATCAAGAGGATAACCACCTTGCACAACATTCTTTTCAACAAAATAGCCTTTCACAAGAGTATCAATACATTTTACACGAACATCGGCTGGAATATCACCAGGTTTAAGGTTTCCGATAAGAGAATGGATAATAACGCCATCACAAACATCAATAGCTATTTTGCAAAGATGCTCATGTGATCTGTGCATTGGGTTTCTAAGCTGAAGGGCAGCAACTGTAGCCCAGCCTCTTTC
>JADFZO010000134.1 GCA_015232465.1 Desulfamplus sp. | reverse complement strand
TAAACGCCATTGGTGTCTTATCTATATAAACGTAATTGCCATTTCTTATTTCAGGGAAATTCTGTATGCCAAGCGGGAGTTTTTTCATAATCCCTCCATTGATATAGGTTGAAAAAAATAGATATTTAATTAAAATAACAAAAACTTATGCAGGTGTAAAATGGAAAGAAGGAAATTTATATTTAATGGTTCAAAATAGACAAATAGAGTTGGAGCTGTTAGCTCCTGCTGGAAATATGGAGATTGGCAAAGCTGCAATTGATCATGGTGCTGATGCTGTTTATATTGGTTCGCCTCGATTTAGTGCACGCAAAAATGCTGCAAATAGCTTGGAAGATGTTGCCCAATTGATTGAATACGCCCACCTATTCAATGCAAGGGTCTATATTGCACTTAACACTATTTTGAAAGATTCAGAGGTTCAAGATGCAATAAACATTATCAATGATCTTTACAAAGTCAAAGCTGATGGCGTTATAATTCAAGATGTTGGGCTAATAGAGCAAGATTTGCCACCAATTCCTATTATTGCAAGTACTCAGATGCACAACATAACACCTGAAAAGGTCAAATTTCTTGAAGATGTAGGTTTTAGCAGAGTAATTCTTGCAAGGGAGCTAACCCTTGAGGAGATTGGCTCAATTCGTGCCAAAACAGATATTGAGCTTGAGGTTTTTGTGCATGGTGCCCTTTGCGTCTCATACAGTGGACGTTGTTATTTGAGCCAAGCAGTTTGCGGCAGAAGCGGCAACAGAGGCGAGTGTGCCCAGCCTTGTCGCCTAAAATACACTTTAAAAGATTCAAAAGAGTGTGTGATCATTCAAAATAAACATCTTCTTTCGTTAAAAGATTTAAATTTAATAAACAGTATCAAAAATTTGGCAGAGGCTGGTATAACCTCATTTAAAATTGAGGGGCGATATAAAGATATGGCTTATGTTAAAAATGTTGTTGCAGCTTACAGACAAGCAATTGATGAGTTTATTAAAAGCCATGACAACTACAAACAACAAAGCTCTGGCACAGTTCATCTAAAATTTGAACCAGATATTCAAAAGACCTTTAATCGCGGTTACACAAGCTATTTTCTTGTTGGCAATAAAGAGGCTAAAGGGCTTGCTGCAATGGATTCCCCAAAATCCATAGGTGCTGAAATTGGAAAAGTAACTACGATAAAAAAAGGTGGCTTTTTAATATCTGGCTCCCTACTTAGCAATGGCGATGGGATCTGTTTTGTTACCAAAACTGGCAATCTTAAAGGATTTAGAGTTGAGCGTATCGAAGATGGGCTAATCATTCCAAGTGATATGGAAGGATTAGCTGTTGGTGTCAGGCTATTTCGCAATCGAGACCACCAATTTTTAAAACTCATAGATAAAAAAAGCTCTGATCGCAAAATAGGGGTATCTATGGTGTTTGAGCAAAGAGATTGCGAGGCTCACCTTACTGTTACAGATGAAGATGGTCATAGCGTAAACTCAACTTTAAAAGCTCCATACAATAAGGCAAGAGAGCCACAAAAGGTTAAAGAAGAGATTAAATCTCAGCTTACGAGCACAGGTAACACAATTTTTGAGGTAAAAGATTTTTGCATTGCTACTAACATGTTTGAGCCTGGATTTTTGCCCAAAAGCCTTTTAAATAGCCTAAGACGAGAGGCATTAGAGCAGCTTACAGTTTTACGAAAAGAGAGCTATGAAGTTAAAAAAAGGGGAATATTAAAATGTAAAAATTTAATCTATCCTGAAAAAAATTTAAATTACCAAGCAAATATTTTTAACAGGTATGCTAAAAATTTTTATGAAAAATATGGAGCAGAAGTTGTAGAGCAGGCGTTTGAGACTGGTTTAGCTTCATCAGGCAAAATAGTTATGACCACTAAATACTGCATACTAAAAGAGATTGGGGCTTGCTTAAAAAATACTCAAAATAAAAAAGTGGGGAAGTTAAAGATTGAGCTACCGCTATTTTTGACAGATGGCAACCATACCTACAAGCTCCAATTTGACTGCCAGAAGTGTCAGATGTATTTGATTTTAAACTCTTGAAAAGTGTTATTTTTTATTTACCAAAAGCAGCTCTTTTATTTTTAATAACACATTAGAGCGGGCAACAGGCTTTTGAAGGGTATCAAAATTACTTTGAGATAAGATACTATCTGGCAGCATTGCTCTGCTGTATCCTGTCAAAAATATGATTGGAAAATCAGGAGATATTTTTCTGATATGCTCCATAACTTTATCTCCACCCATTTTAGGCATAACAACATCTAAAATTGCAATATCTATTTTCTCACGATGTTGGTCAAAAAGCTCAGTTGCCCTAACCCCATTTTCAGCACAAATAGTCTGATAGCCTGCCTTTTCAACTATTTTGGAAATCATACTTCTTACAAGAGCGTCATCTTCTGCAATAAGAATGGTCTCTTTATCTCCATTAAGATTTTTGATGTCATAAAATATTGGCTCAACACATGATTTAGTCTCTTCTGAGGTCGGAATATAGATTTTAAATAGACTCCCCCTTTGAGGTTCGCTGTAAAGATGAATCAGTCCTGAGTGGGATTTTACGATTCCATAGACTGCAGCAAGCCCCATTCCAGTCCCTTTTCCAACCTCTTTTGTGGTAAAAAAAGGCTCAAATATTCGATCTCGCAAATCGTGAGGGATACCACAACCAGTATCAGAGATGCTCAGAAGGATATAATCTCCCTTTGTAGCCTCTGCACGACATGAATTTAAGCTCATCTTATCATTATCTGTAATTACTATTTTATTGCCACTATATTGGCTAAAATCCTCATCAATAGATATATTTTGCGTCTCAATTACAATTTTACCACCATCTGGCATGGCATCTCTTGCATTTATGCAAAGATTCATCAAAATTTGCTCCATCTGCCCCTTATCAGCACAAATTTTTTTTAGATCAAGGGTTGGGTGGAACTCAAGCAAAATATTCTCGCCAATTATTCTACGAATCATCTTTAAAAGATCGCTGATTGCCTCATTCATATCCATAATAACAGGATTGCTTGCACTCTTTCTGCTAAAAAGAAGAAGCTGACGAACAAGTGTAGTCGCTCGCTCCGTAGCCTCTACTATCATATTTAGATTATGATATGCTGGACTCTCTGGTAAAATCTCATCAGCCATAATTTCAGTGCAGCCCGTGATTATAAAGAGCATGTTATTAAAATCGTGTGCAACACCTCCTGCTAACTGACCAATTGCCTCCATCTTTTGAGCTTGACGCAACTCCTCTTCTAAATGAAGTCTTTGCTCCTCAGATTTTCTCTTCTCTTTGCGAAGTTCAGATTCACGCAGCTCTCTTTCAATTGCTGGAATCAGGCGGGGTAGATTATCCTTCATAAGATAGTCGTGAGCACCATTTTTCATAAGCGATACAGCAGTATCCTCTCCAATTGCACCAGAAACAACAATAAATGGAATATCTCTTCCGCTTTGATGTAGCAGATTTAATGCAGAAAAAGCATCAAATTGAGGCATATTGTAGTCAGATAGCACAATATCCCAATAGCGGCTATTTAAGGCATCAGCCATCTCTTTTTGGGTCTGAACCTGCTCAAAGACCAAATTAAATCCAGCACGCCTTATTGAGCGAGTTATAAGCTCTGCATCGCTCTCTGAATCTTCAACAAGCAGAAGGCGAAGCTCTCTATTGTTATCTGATAAAATCATCTTTTAACTCATTTGCTATACGGTTCTTCTCAAAAGCCCGTTTAGTAAGCTCAATATCACTTGGATTATCTTCAATAAG
>JADFZO010000133.1 GCA_015232465.1 Desulfamplus sp. | reverse complement strand
TTTAACATCTGAGAGTTTATACTCTCCACAACTGCCTGAAGATGGCTTGTAGAGCGAGATACACTATCAGTATGGGCTGCTGTGTCGTTAGCTCTAAGATAGACGCTCTCTGACTTATTGCCAGTTGTTGTAGCAAGCTCGTGGAGATTGAGAGTATAAAAAACCATAAAAAAGGCTCTTTAAACTATGTTGTAGGACCTATGATAAGTAGTCGCTCTTTAATCGGCTGGACTACAAATGGTCATACTGGAGAAGACCTATTTTTTTACTATTATGGATTTAACAACGCTCTAAAAGTGCTTGAAAATAGTCATGTTGCACTTGGAACTGCCGCTTTTATGGGATTTAGCTTATCAGATATTGATAGTCGTCTATTTGTGGAGTCAGAAGAGCTATTTAAATCTATTGGAGCATCTGTGAGCATTGATAAATCAGATGCCAACAATATTGCCCTTGTTGTGCAAAAAGATAGCAAAACAGCAAAGATTCCATTTGCAAAAAATATAATTGAGATAGATGGTTCAAAGTGCAAAATGGGCGGCGTTGCTGTGTATGCTGAAAAGACGAGCAAAGCATATATCCCACAAGAGGCTTTGAGCCTATTTCAAAACCCTTGCAGCCTTTAAGAAATATATTTTTTTAAGGAGAGACAAATAATGAGTATAGCAGCAATAGCAGAAGAGCATTTTAGCAGTATGGATATTGATGCAATGTTAGAATCTGCATTAAAAGAGAGGGAAAAGATTATATTAGCATACCCTCTGCTTCAAGAGTTTCAAGATGACATTGACAGAACAATCAATGGATTTAAAGATAGCACTAAACGGTTGGAATCTCTTGCACTTGCTGCAAGAAATTTTAATATAAAAAGGGGGATTCCTCAAAAGATAGCAAACTTGTAAGAGCTTTTAAAAAAGAGAAAAACTCTTAATACTTTTATGGGCAGGTTTTTTATAAAATCTGCCCATTTTTATATCATAGATAGAGCAAAAGATTGCTTTAGGGGCTACAAGTAGTATATTAAACGAGTTAAATTATTAGGACGTTGTTAAATTATAGTATTTTAAATAGGAGCGAAACCAAAATGATAGTAAAAATGCAATATATCAAAGGATTGCGTGGAAAACTTCTAATATCAATTTGCGGTATTTTATTAGTATCTTTAACAGTGTTGATAAGTTTTATAACCATAAACGCTTTTGATACATCTAAATATGATGCAATAGAATTGATAGATGCAAAATCAACCTATTTTGCCTCACGTATAGAGAATGAGATTAGCAGTGCCCTATATATCGCAAGATCGCTTTCATACTCTTTTACAGGTTTGAAAATGCAACAAGATGTGCCTGATCGCTTAATGTTAATTGGCATGATGAGACAGATTTTAGAAGCAAGCCCGCAATTTCTTGGTATATGGACAGTTTGGGAACCAAATGCCTTAGATGGAAAAGATGCTGATTATGTTGGCAAAGAGGGACATGACGCTACTGGGCGTTTTATAGCATATTGGAATAGAGTGGGTGGACTCCATCTTGAACCTTGCATGGATTATGAAGATAGCAACACCACTGGTTACTATGCAAAAACAAGAGATTCAGGAAAAGAGATTGTATTAGAGCCAGCAACATACGAAATTGGTGGAAAACCAGTAACTGTTGTGAGTGCTTGTGTACCTATTAAAGTGCAAGGTAAGGTGGTTGGAGTAACTGGAGTTGACTTCTCAATGGATAAAATGGGGGAGATGGTTAAGCAGATCAAAGTCTATGATTCAGGGTATGGATTTCTTGCAACTGAAACTGGAGTTATAGTTGCCCACCCATCACCAGATATGGTTGGAAAAAGTGTTAAAGAGTATCTCTCTCCAAAAACTTTTGATCTCATTACCAATGGAAAAGAGGCTATGGAGTCATTTGTAGATGCTAAGACTAAAATCCTATCTCAGTTTGTCTTTACTCCAGTTGCCCTTGGAGAGAGTGGTTTCTCTTGGTCAATAGGTGTAAATGCCCCAATTGATGAGGTTATCGCAGATGCAATAAAGCAGAGAAATATCACAATATCCATTGCAATTATAACTGTAATTACCCTTTTTGTTGCAATCTACTTTATAGTTGGAATAGTCATAATTAATCCTGTAAAAAAGGTAGTAGGGAGCTTAAATGATATTGCAAGTGGTGAAGGTGATACAACAAAACGGATTAAAATAACTTCACAAGATGAGATAGGCGAGCTTTCCTCATCATTTAATCTATTTATGGATAAGCTGCAAAGGCTTATTATACTAATATTTGAAAACTCTAAGACTATTGATGGCTCATCTAAAGATTTGGTTGGGCTTGCTAAAGTTTTATCTTCCTCCTCATTAGATACATCTGAAAAATCGACAGGGGTAGCATCAGCAACTGAAGAGATGAAAATGAGTATAAATGCGGTTTCAGAGGCTATGGAGCAGGCTCTATCAAACATAAATATCGTGGCAACTGCAACTGAAGAGATGAGTGCAACCATCAGAGAGATAAGCAAAAATTCAGAAAATGCAAGGGCTATTTCAGATATTGCTGTTACAAAGGCAAAAAAGGCGACTGATAGCATGTCTGAGCTTGGGCGTGCAGCTCAAGAGATTGGAAAGGTTACAGAGACAATTAATGAAATCTCTGAGCAGACCAACCTTTTGGCACTTAACGCCACCATTGAAGCAGCAAGAGCTGGAGAGGCTGGCAAAGGTTTTTCAGTTGTAGCCTCTGAGATTAAAGCACTTGCTACACAGACAGTAGATGCCACAAACGAGATTAAAAGAAGAATATCAGAGGTTCAAACTTCAACTGTAGAGAGCGTTAATAACATAAAAGGGGTTGAGGATGTTATCCGTGATGTAAACTCTTTGGTTTTGACAATTGCATCAGCTATAGAGGAGCAGTCAATTGCAACATCTGAGATAGCAGCCAATATTGGCAATGCTTCTCACGGTCTTGGCGAGGTTGGAGAGAATATGAATCAGATAAATAGTGCATCGGTCAACATTGCAGATGATATTGCCCATGTTAATCTATCAACTGCTGATATTAGTTCAAACAGCACCAAAGTAAATGAGAATGCTGTAAATCTTGCAAAATTGGCTGAAAAACTAAATCAGATTGTTAGTACATTTAAGATTTGAGATGATTGGGCATTTTATCATGCAATTTATGTTGAATAGATGATGGAAAAATAAAAATGTATATCTTTCAAATTAGACTCATAAATACTTTAAAACAGTTTGTAATTGTTACCTCTATTTTGGTGTCAGTAGTCTTTATCTCAGGCGACATTAGGGCTGACGACCTAAATAATGAGCAGATAACCCAGCTTCAAGTATTGCAATCATTAAACTTAATTGCGGTCTCTTTGACTCATATAATGACTTATAATGATAAAATGGTTCTTGATCAGGAATACAATACAATTATCAATAACCTAAATTTGAGTAATATTCCTGATGCAGACATCATAACACTGCTTCAAGAGCTGATGGATCTGCTTACAAGCTCTAAAATCCAAGAGCAGGAGCGGGAGCACCTCTTGAATCGTTTTGATAAAAATGTTCAAAACGAGCTTAAAAATAGAGTTAGAGCCAAAATTTTAGATACAGATATACTGATAAATCCCTATACTACGGTCTTGAAAGCTGTGCTTTCAACAGGCTCATTTTATTTCAATTATCGAGCACAAATGGATGCGTACGCTAAAGAGAAAGAGGCAGGAAGATGGGAAATTGAAGTAAAAACTATGCAGGGGCTTAATAATTTTTACAAAAAGCTGCTAAAATATTCATGGGAGTTGATGAAACGATATAATTTTCCTGATGAATGGAGGTTAGACGAAAAAC
>JADFZO010000132.1 GCA_015232465.1 Desulfamplus sp. | reverse complement strand
TAGAGATAACCAAAAAACAGATATGAAAATTACCAATCCAGAGACCATTCAATCAGGTGCAAAAGAGCTGATTGATTTTATAAATGCAGAGCTTGACTGGGGTGCAATTGAGGAGATGATCTTAAAAAAACATAAACTCCAGTTGCAAGACGAGGTAATTTACAGGCAGGGTGATATTGTTGTCTATGATAACCAAATTGCCTATAAACTTGATTTTGATATAAAAGTCTCTCTTGAGCTTATATTTAATCGTGAAGGTGAGTGTGTAGATATGAACACATCTGATCTGCAAGATAAAGATCAAGATAAAAATAAGGGGGACAAAGAGAGTGAAGATTTTGATGTTGATGGTTATGCCATTCAAAATAGAGGCTCAATGGATCAAAACAACTGGTCAAAGATGGCATCAAATATCGCTGAAATGATACATGACATTAATCAGGATACCTCAAAATGAATAAAATTATACTTGAAGAGATGGATCCAGCATTTGTACGTACTCAATTTGATGAGATTCTTGTAAGAGAGGTAACATCACTAATAGAGATCGATTCTGATATTGCAATGCTAACATATAACCTCTCTACAATATCCACAATTATTGTTGCTGTGGAACGTGAAAGAGAGATTAGGGCTGCCTCAACTATGCCCCCTGCAAGATTCACATTTGAATCACTGGTTGATGAGCTTGTCGATCTTGGGCTTTATAAAGATGATGATATGTTAAAATCTGTTCGAGCTGTTCTGGATCAAGGCTATCTTACTCAAGATGTTTCTAACAGTGAGTTAAAGGCTGAAGCATCTGCTTATACGATTGTCGGCTTTTTAGATAAGATGTTTCCCGGTATGCAGGGTATCCAGCTTGTGGCATTTGTTATGCAGATGATTGATGAGGTTTTATCTGAGCGAAAAACTCTTGGATATGCAATGGAGAGCTTTGATAGAACATTAAAAAATAGCGGTGTCTCTGTTAGCAGAGAAAAGGCTGAAAAAAAAGCTCAAGAGCTTGCACTTGATAACTCTCAAAGCAGGCAGATGAAAGAGGTTGCTTTAAAGCTAAAAGAGGCAAGCATTAAGCGACTCGCTCAACAGAGGCTAAAGGATAAACTTGAACTAAATAGAGCTGCTGGAAGACCATCGTTTCACTTTGATGGGGGGAGCAGATTAGATAAGGTTAAGATTACATCTGTATTTGAAAAAGGACCATCAGAGGAGGAGATTGAGGCTGAAAAAAGGGCAAGAGAGGCTGCTGAAAGAGAGTATCAAGAGGCTATTTTAAAGGCTGCTGAAATAGCAGAGCAAGAAAGAAGGTTAAAAGAGGCTGAAGTTGCTGCTGCAAAAGAGATTGAGAGAAAAGCTGCTGAACTTGCAGCAAAAGAGCAGGCACTAAAAAAGGCTGAGATGGCTGCATTGCGATTTGAACAGCAGCAGGCAGAGCTTCGGGCAAAAGAGGCTGAAATGGCTGCTCGTGAAGCAGAGTTAAGGCTTCGAGAAGAGCAACTAAAGGCTGCGGCTATAAAAGAGGCTCAAGCAAAGGCTGAGGCTGAAAAAGAGGCTCTTGAAAAGTTAGCAGAGACGCAACACCAGCATATCCCTGATAGTGCAATTGAGCCTCAAGATAACCAAGCAATTGATGATATTGAATCAAGAATAGCAGCATTTGAATCTGAGCTTAGTATCCAATGCCCTCTTTGCAAAACTGGAACAATAAAGCAGGAAAAGACAAAAACAGGCAAAGACTACTTTATATGTTCTGATAAAAATTGCCGTTTTGTGAGCTGGTCCCAGCCATACCACTTTTCATGTCCTTTGTGCAAAAATCCTTTTCTTGTTGATTTTCAAAACCCTGACGGAACTAAGGGGTTAAAGTGCCCAAGGGCATCTTGCTCATTTTCGCAAAATCATCTTTATGACCCTGCAGTTGCAACTATGCCGCCTCCACAACAGCAGCCCCAACCCACATCGCAAGGTTATGCCCCGTTTGTGGCTCAACCGACTCAATACGCTGCTTCGCCTCCACCACCAAACCCAACAGCAGAACCTCCTAAAAAAAGGAGGCTTGTCAGACGTGTTAAACGCTAAGTTTTTATGGGTCTAAGGAAAGATAGATTGCTTTAACAAAAAACAAAACTATAACAAATCAGAAGGATACTTTACTTAGGTGAATTGGAGATTTGCCGATAAACGGCTTGAGAAGATACTTGATAAGGTTAATTTAAGAACCCGTCTTTCAAAAGAGGACGGGCTTCTTCTTTTTGAAACTTATGATCTTAACGGTGTTGGCATGATTGCTGATGTTGTACGGCAGAGGCTTCATGGCAAGAAGGCTTTTTACATCTACAACCAGCATATAAACTACACAAATATCTGCAAAAATCGGTGTCTATTTTGTGCCTATGCTGTTGATAAATCAGATAAATCCTCATACTCTTGGGATATGGCTGATATTGAAAAGAGGCTTATGGATAGAATTGATGAGCCAATAAATGAGCTTCACATTGTTGGGGGGTTAAATCCTGATCTGCCATTTTCATATTTTACTGATCTGCTAAAAAGAGTCAAAAAGGTTCGCCCTAATGCAAAGATAAAGGCTTTTACATCAGTTGAGATCGATTGTCTATCAAACATATCAGGACTTTCAATTGATGAGACAGTTGCAGCCTTAAAAGAGGCGGGTCTTGATATGATGCCAGGAGGAGGTGCTGAAGTTATGAGCGAGCGGGTCAGACAAAAGCTATTTCCAAAAAAGATGGGTAAAGATAGGTGGCTTCAAATAATGGAGGCTGTTCATGGTGCAGGCTTGCCATCAAATGCAACCATTTTGTATGGTCATATTGAGACCATTGAGGAGCGGATAGATCACTTAATTGCATTAAGAGAGCTTCAAGATAGAACATCTAATCTTAATAAAACTGGTGGATTTTCAGCTTTTATTCCGCTTGCATTTCACTCAGAAAACACAAAATTGTCGCACATTCCCCCCACAACAGCAGTCGATGATCTAAAGATGGTTGCTATCTCTCGATTGATGCTCGATAATTTTGCCCACATCAAGGCGTATTGGGTTATGATTGGCGAAAAACTTGCCCAAATCGCCCTAAATTATGGGGCAGATGATCTTGATGGCACAATAATTGAGGAGAGAATCACCCACACTGCTGGAGCTAAATCTGCAAAGGGGCTTAGTCGTGAATTTATGGAAGATATGATAAAAAGTGCTGGGTTTGTGCCTATTGAGAGGGACTCATTTTATGGAGAGATCAATGCAAAATAGCTTGCAAAATAGTGTTCAAAATATTGACAAGGTATTTAAAAAGGTTTTCGACAAAGAGCGACTCTCAATTGACGATGCACTTTTGCTCTACCATGATGCACCGCTGCTGACTTTGGCAAATCTTGCTGATCAGAGGCGATTTGAGCTTCACCCAGAGAGATCTGTAACTTTTGTGGTTGATCGAAATATCAACTACACAAATATCTGCTCATCTTGCTGCCTATTTTGTGCATTTTACAAAAAGGCAACATCTGAGAATCTATCCAATAAAAATGGCAAAGAGAGCGATGGTTATGTTATCTCAAAAGAGAGCCTATATCAAAAGATTGAGGAGACAATAGCACTTGGAGGAACTCAGATTTTGCTTCAAGGTGGAATGAACCCAAACCTTGATCTTGATTACTACCTTGATCTTTTACAATTTATCAAAAAAAATTTTGATATTCATATTCATGGATTTTCTCCCCCTGAAATCTCGTGGCTTGCAAAAAGCTCATCTCTTTCAGTGAAAGAGACAATTTTAGCTCTAAAAGAGGCTGGTCTTGGCTCAATACCTGGGGGCGGAGCTGAGATACTTTGCGATGAGATACGACAAAAACTATCTCCAAACAAATGCA
>JADFZO010000131.1 GCA_015232465.1 Desulfamplus sp. | reverse complement strand
AAAAGAGTTGATGAATGCGGCAGAAAAGTTATAATTTATGATTTATCTGTCAATTTATTGAATTTAAGTATATCTATCAATTAAAAAAATCAAGGAATGGTAAAGGTTATGAATTTAAAATCAGATGAGACAATTCTCAGCAAAGCCTCTATATTTGTTAAAAGAATAGTGGCATTTATTAAAAATTTAGCAATAAGCATAGTTTTATTTATTAACAATAAAATATTTATACCAATAAAAAATGCCTTTATTGCATCATTAAGTTTTATCAAAAAGAGGGTAATTGATAAACTTTTTCTAAAATTGCCAGATAGAACAAAACAAGAGGAGTATAGTGAAAATCCAGCTATAACTACTGAAGCTCAATGGAAATTAGCTGCTTTAGAAGATTTTAAACTTTGGCTCTCTGAAATACCTTCAGAAGAGCCACCAGCAATGACAGCAACCCCTGATACCTGCGATATTTACACAATGCTCTCAGAATTTATAGCGCTACGTCAGGAGATAAAGATGCAAAATAGAGAGCAAAATCGGACAGTTAATGCCCTTAACAGCGTCAAGGGTGTTACAGACGAATATGGAGAGATTTATACTCTGTTCAAAGAGAAGACAAACCAGATCGCCCAGCTTGAACAAAATATCCGCATGAGTAGCGAAAAAAAATCAGTATCATACTTTTTTGATGTTAGAGATTCATTAGAGCGTGGTTATCGTGCAAGTGTAGATATGGCTAACAAAAAAGGTCTCTTTTGGCGTCCACCTAAAGATATACATACAATATGCGAAGGATATGAGATGGCAATAAGCCGTTTTGATAAAGCACTATCTATGATGGATATTGAACC
Source organism: Desulfamplus sp. (assembly GCA_015232465.1). Classification (GTDB taxonomy): domain Bacteria; phylum Desulfobacterota; class Desulfobacteria; order Desulfobacterales; family Desulfobacteraceae; genus Desulfamplus. The sequence continues at coordinate 3,150 of JADFZO010000131.1, read as the reverse complement.
AATTCAAACAGATAATATGCCCTTTAACCCTGAAACTATGAAGGTTGTAGAGACAAGAGATGTAGTAGGTATAGAAAATGGTACAGTAATTGAGACCATATCTTCTGGATTTGTAAGGGGAAGCGATGTGTTAAGATTTGCTAAAGTGATTGTTGCTAAGACTCCAAATGCTGAATAGAGTTCTAATATTTTTAAGGAAGATTTAAATGGAACCAATAATTGGGATAGACCTTGGAACTACAAACTCAGAAGTTGCATTTATAATTAATGAAAAACCTGAAGTATTAAAAGATAATGATGATGGGATTATTCCCTCTTGTGTAAGTCTTGATCAAGCAAACAATATTATTGTTGGTAGAAAAGCAAAAAATCAAGCTGCCCTTTACCCAGACAAGACAGTATTATCTGTTAAGCGTTTGATGGGCACTAACGAGAAGATAGCACTTAATGGAGAGCTTTACTCGCCTCAAGAGATTTCAGCTTTTATACTTCGCGAACTTAAAGATCGTGCAGAAAGGGTTACTGGGCAGAAAATATCCAAAGCTGTAATTACAACTCCCGCATACTTTACCGATGCCCAGCGTCATGCAACAAGAGAGGCGGGAGAGATTGCAGGGCTTAATGTGGTTAGAATTTTAAATGAACCAACAGCAGCAGCCCTTGTCTATGAGACATGTGAAACAGAGCCACAGCGAATAATGGTTTATGACCTTGGCGGAGGAACATTTGATATCTCAATTGTCAGGATTGAAGATGGAGTTGTAGAGGTTCTTGCATCAACTGGCGATAACCATCTTGGCGGAGATGATTTTGACCATGAGATTGAAAAGATACTTATTGCACATCTAAAAGATAACTTCAATGTTGATATAACAGATCAACAATCAGCAATGGCAAGGGTTAGGCACGCTGCTGAACAGGCAAAAATAGAACTCTCGTCATCTCCATTTAGCATGATACAAGAAGATTTCATTGCCAAAAGAGCAGGTGGGGCAGATGTCCATCTATCTTACGAACTCTCAAAGATGGAGTTTGAAAGTGTGATTGATAGCTATCTTCAAAAAACAATGGAATCTGTAAATCAGGCATTAAAAGATGCTTCAATGCTCCCTTCTGCTTTGGATAAAATTATCCTTGTTGGAGGCTCTACCAAAATCCCTGCTGTTTCAGAGATGCTTGAGAATAAATTTAATATCACTCCCCATCAAGAGATTGATCCTGATCTTTGTGTTGCAATGGGTGCTGCAATACAGGCTGGTCGAGAGATGGGGATTGAGTCTAATACCATTCTTCTTGACATAACACCATACACATTTGGAACATCAGCAGTTGGTGAATTGAATAGTCTGCCTTGCAAAACCAAATTTATCCCTATAATAAAAAGAAACTCTAAATTGCCATCTGTCAAAAGCGAAGCCTTTGCAACTGTTATTGATGGGCAAGAGAGCGTCGAGATTCTTGTCTATCAAGGAGAAAATCCAAATGCTCTTGATAATGTTGAGATTGGGAAATTCCTTTTTAGACTATCGCCCAACTTGCCTGCCTACAGTATTATTATCCTAAAGTACGAACTTGATATAAATGGGATACTGAAAATAAAAGCAGTTGAAAAAGATAGCGGTAAAGAGATAAGCGGGGTGATACAAAATGCCTTTGCAGATATTGAAGAGGATAGACTCAAAAACTCAAGAAAAAGGGTGAATAGTGCATGGTCGTCAGACTCAGAGCAATATTTAGATGATGATTCTATTAGCACAGAAGAAACTGAAATAGAGCCAAATATACCATCTGATCTTGAAATTCTTATGAGCACTGCAAGAGACTCTATGGATAGAGCATCAGATGAAGATAGAGATGAAATTATCAACTTAATTGAAGATATACAAGATGCTTTAACCTCTGGCGATGTTTCAAAAGCAAAGGAGATTGGTCAGGAGTTAGAAGATATTATCTTTTATCTTGAATAAAAAAGGAGCTTTTATGAGACTCTGCCCTGTATGTAATGCACAATTAGAAGATGATTTACGAGAGTGCAGACGCTGCAAAACTGATATTGGCGAAGTTGTAGATATAAAAAATCGTTCAATCTACCATAAACAAAAGGCTATTGAGGCATTTGAAAAGAGTAGTTTCCATGAGATGTTTTTTCATGCAAGACGCTCTTTTACCCTATTTGCATCTCCTGAATCTGCTAAAATGGTTGCCTGTTCAGCTCTTCTTATCAACAAGTTTAATCTTAGTTATGTTATGTGGAAAAATTTAACAACTTATGAACACAACACGATAGAAGAGTTGTAGAGTCTTGCCTATTATGAACAAAATTGCAGTTGTTGGAATCTCTGGTATTTTTCCGGGTGCACTAAATCTTGAGAGATTTAAACAAAATATCATTGAAAAAAAAGAGTCCATAATTGATGTTCCTCAAGATCGCTGGATTATCAAGGCTGATGATGTAATCTCAAAAGAGTATAAACCAGATAGAGCCTGCTCTAAGCGAGCTGGTCTTGTTACTGGATTTAAGTTCAACCCTGATGGCTATCTTATTGAGGCTCAAATTTTAAAAGAGCTTGATCCGCTTCAACAGATGGTGCTCCATTCAGGGAAAGATGCCCTTGCTCAATGTTTTGTAAGCCAAGAGATTAGCAAAAGAGCAGGCGTTATTTTAGCCGCAATTGCCCTTCCAACTGAAAAATCATCAGAGTTGGCGTGGCAGATTAAAACCTCGTCTGGTTGTTATATTAATAGCATTGATGCCACTGCTGCCAGCATGGTCTCAACACCAGCAGCACTTCTTGCCCGTGCAATGGGGCTTATGGGTGGAAGTTTTACACTTGATGCTGCTTGTGCTTCTTCGCTCTATGCCATTAAAATTGCCTGTGAGGAGCTAATCTTAGGCAGAGCTGACATGATGATTGCAGGCGGTGTTTCGCGCCCTGACTCTCTTTACACCCAAATCGGTTTTACTCAACTTAAAGCTCTATCTCCATCTGGTCGATGCTCCCCTTTTGATAAAAGTGCTGATGGTCTTGTTGTTGGCGAAGGTGCTGGAGTTGTTGTGCTAAAGAGGCTTAAAGATGCAATAGAGTGCAAAGATCATATTTGGGGGGTAATCTCTGGGGCTGGCTGGTCAAATGATATTGAAGGCAATCT
>JADFZO010000130.1 GCA_015232465.1 Desulfamplus sp. | reverse complement strand
AATATCCAACAAAGAGAATCTTGGAGGCACAGGAGGCTTTAATACAGGACTTAAATGGGCAGCAGAGCAACCTGATGGCAAGTATGACTATTTATGGCTTCTTGATAATGATGTTGTTGTTAATAGGTATGCTCTAATAGAGCTTGTAGAGCTTTTAGAAAAAAATAGAGATGCAGCAATAGCAGGGTCATCAATGATGCAGCTTGATTATCCATGGCGTGTTAATGAGATTGGCTCATACTATGATAAACATAGTGGCTCACTTGTTTTTAACTTTCACTGTATGGCTATTGAGCGGTGGAAGGGTTACTCTGTAGAGGAGCTGATCAGCCAGAAACACGATCTCTCTAATTTTATTCCTGATTTTAAATCATATATTGATGTTGATTATGTTGCTGCTGCATCTATGCTTGTTAGAGCTGATGTTGCAAAACAGGCTGGAATCTGGAGTGATTTTTTTATCCATTTTGATGATGTTGAGTGGTCTCTTCGCATTGCTCGTATGGGATATAGGATTCTTGCATCTTGCCGCTCTTTAATATGGCATATATCTGCTGCTGCTAAAGTGCCAACTTGGGTGCTCTATTACGATAGCCGTAACGCACTCTATGTTATGCAACAATATGGCTTTAAGGGAGATGCTTTTAAAAATGCCTTTAATCGTGAGCTTAAAAGAGCGTTTTACTATGCATTGATTGGGCGAGCGGAGATTGCAAATATTATTATTGATGCTATTGATGATTTTCAAGATGGAATTAAAGGCAAAAAGAGCATTAATCTACCAGCCATGTTAAGCCATATTAAGCAAAATGAGCCAGAGCTACCCTTTATGGATAAAAGTATTAAAAAAATTCTCATACCATGGACAGTTAATATGGTGGCAACTGGTCTTCAAGAGATTCTTGTTAAAATTATGATGAAAAGACCAGATTTGCAAATCGACTTTTTAACATCTCCGGGTGCTCTTAAAGTGTATCAGTTTCCAAAGGCAAATTTCATTCATATTCCATTACTAAGGCTTCATAGATACATCAGCTACTTTAGATTAAGAGGTAAATATGATCTTATTTTGCAATCTGATTATCAACGAATTATACCTCTATCTTTACTTGGTGGTAAAATTATGTTTCTTAGCAACACAGAATACCATATTGCTAACTCTCCAAAACTCTCTGAACTTATCTCTTTCTATTTTAACAAAATCCTTAATCGTTGGAAGTTTAAGAGCAATGAGGTTAAAAAATAAGGCATATTATGATTTTTAATCGCATAAAAGATCGCTATAAAACTATTAAAAATTACTTAACAGATACAAAAGAGATTATAGATAGATACACTCCAGATGATAAACTATTACAAAAATGGGCATCAAGTGAATGGATTGAGTATCAAGCATGGATTTTTCACAAAGAGTTTATGACATTAGATAAGTGGAAACTTATGCGTAATGAATCAATCAGTTTAATTAATCCCCCTTTAATTAGTGTAATTACACCCTCTTACAATACTGATCCTAAGATGTTACGAGAGTGCGTCTATTCTGTTCAACTTCAGGCATATCATAATTGGGAGATGTGCATTGCTGATGATGGCTCTACAAACGAAGCTACAATTGCCACTCTAAATGAGATTGCTTTGGAAGATTCAAGAGTAAAAATCTCTTTTTCAGATAAAAATGGGGGGATATGCCATGCAACAAATCGTGCATTGAAAATGGCAAAAGGCGATTATGTAGCATTTTTAGATCATGATGATCGCCTTGCTGTTAATGCTCTATTTTGTGTTGCAAAGCCAATTTGCGACAATTCAAATATAGATGTTATTTACTCTGACAGAGACATGCTATCATTAAATGGGCTACGTTTTATGCACCTTTTTAAGCCTGAATGGTCTCCTGAGCTTCTATTTTCAATGAACTATATTTGTCATCTTTTGGTTTATAAAAAAGAGCTTGTTGATAGGGTCGGAGGTATCCATTACGAGTTTGAAGGCTCACAAGATTATGATCTAATTTTGCGGGTTATGGAGTTAAATCCTCTGGTTCATCACATCTCAAAAATACTTTACCATTGGAGACAAAATGAGCAATCTGTAGCCTTAAACCATGATGCAAAGGCGTACGCATATAAAGCTGGAGTGCTTGCTCTTGAACATGCCCTTAAAAGAAGGGGGCTAAAAGGTGAAGTAAGAGAGTTATCTGATTTGTGGAGAGGTCATTATAGAGTGCAATTATCGCATCTGCCTGATGAATCTTTTTGTGTTGTTGAGTTAGATGCAGATTTGAAAAATAGCCAGTTTGCCGATTACCTTTCACGCAAAATAGAGGCTGTTTTTAATAAAAATAAAACTTGCAACCATATTATTTTTATCTCTAAAAAATTAGATGCAGATAATTTTGCATTTAAAGAGATGGTCTCATGGTTTCAAATATCTGATGTGGGATTAGTTACTGCAAAGGTTGTAGATAGCACCGCAAACATACTACATGCTGGAATGGTTCATAAAAAAGATGGCTATCCTCTATTTATTTTTAAAGGAGAGCCAGAATCTACACCCGGTTATATGGCAGCAACCCATGTGCTACGTAATGTAAGTTCGCCCTATCCATACTCTTTTGCTATAAAAAAATCTTTATGGAGTCAGATAAAGGGTTTTGATCGAGCTTTTAAAGGTCCCCATGCTATACTTGATCTCTCTTTAAGAGCATCAAATGTAGGAATAAGAACAGTATATACTCCATTTGCACGATTTAAATTAAAAGAGAACCTATCTTTGGAGTCATTGTGGTTAGAGTCAGATGCTCTCTATTTTGCTCAAAAATGGCAAGATTATCTTACAAAAGGTGATCCATACTATAACAAGCATCTCACATTAAAGTTGAACGATATGGGGCTAAATGCAGATGCCAATGATTTGGTTCACTATTGATTTTATTTAGGATTTAATAAAAATATGGAATATAAAATAGGTTTTTTAGATAGATTGGCAAAGAAACTATCTGTCGTTTTTAATTCAGAGATAAAATCTAAAGAGAGATGTGCCAATAATAACCTAAATTCCAAAGATTGCTTTGAAAAAATCTACGAAAATCTATGGAGACCAGATAATTCAAGTTGGCGGCTATTTGAAAGAGTTGAGTTTAATGCAAAAACTAAAAGCCCTAATATCAAAACTGTTCGGGATTTAACATCTAAAATAGATATTGATAGAATTGATAGATATGCTATCAAAATTGAATTAGAGGATTTTAGCCTTGAGAGGCTGGTGTGTGAGATTGAGAAATGCCCTCAAAATGGTGGTGATATTTATCTGCCTCAAGGGCGTATTGTAATTGACAAAGAGGTAAAGCTCAAATCTGGCATTCGTCTGATTGGTGCTCAAAATGGAACTGAATTTGTATTCAAAGATGTAGATTTTGGATTTAATATCTCTGGCTCAAAAGATTCTATTTTAAATGGGGTATCTCTTGAGAATTTAAAGATTTTTCATTTAGGGGTTCACCGTTTTTGTGGTGCGGTTTTTATCTCCCATGCAAGAGCTGTTGAGTTTACAAATATAGAGATAATTAACCCCATTGCTGTTGGCTTTCTCTTTGCCGATAATGTCGAACAGACAACACTTACAAGGTGTTCAGTCATAAAGGCTGGTCTTGTTGGGTATATGTTGATTAGAGATGTCAACTACACTCTGTTTGATTCATGCAAAGCAAAAGAGTGTGAGCAGAGCGGTATCTTTTTAACAGATTTAAAGCTGCCTCAAGGGGTTGAGCCATTAGATTTTAATGCCCAAATTCACTACACATCAGAGGTGGTGGGTAACTTTGGACCATTTGATCCTGATGATCCAGCTCCTTGCCATACAACTATTATCAACTCAGTTTTTGATGCAAATAGAAAGATGGGGATAACAACAGATGGGGTTGGTTATCTTAGGGTAATCAACTCTATTATATCAAATAACGATTGCGAAGGGATAACCATTGATAATGGCTCTTGGTGCTCATCTATTCAAAACTGTA
>JADFZO010000012.1 GCA_015232465.1 Desulfamplus sp. | reverse complement strand
GACTTATTAAGGTGCGTTAAATCTCCATAAGGAGGTTCATAATATGCCATTGAATCTATATTGTTTTTCAAAAGCCATTCTATATGTTTCAATTCTTTTTTATTGACTTCACTTTCGGGTGAGGCTTCCTTTGACTGCTTATATTGAATAAAAAGCTGATTCTTCTCCTCAACCTCTTTTTCTAATTCACGAACTCTTGTTTCCAATTCTTCGTATGTCATTTTTTCACCCATAAAGAGTACCATTTATTAAATTATGTGAGAAAATATAAAATTTATATAAATACAAATTTTATATTTTTACGCCCCTTTAAGAGAAGTTAAATTAGCTGTTTTATAACTGCCAACTGGCTATCTGCAAATTTTTGAGCCTGATCTTTAAGCTCTGCTATATTCTCTTCAGCACTCTCTAACACTTTACCCTCTTTTATAACTCGCTGATTTTGGGCTGATAAAACACTCCATGCAAAAGATGCCCACTCATCAGGCAGTTTTTTGCCACTATTTATGGCAAGCATAAAAAGCTGCTGAAAACGTCCAACTGCAACTCCTCCACCAGTAACAGGGCTTGCCAAAAAGCTAATATCGCCTGTAAAGCGAGCTTTATCTAAAAGGTAGCTGTTAAGTTTTTCAGTATATTTTCTTGATGTCTTAACTGCTGCTGGCTCTTGTGCTGGCTGAATAGCACCAGTGCCAATTAGAACCATTATAGCCTGAACGGCTTGAGCATATTGAACATCTTTATCTTTTACAGCCTGCTCAATCTGACCAATAGTTTTAGGCTGATAATTTGAAAGTGTCTCAATTACAGGCATATATATCGGCTCTTGCATATTTGCCTCACCAAGAGCACCAGTAACTTTTAATGAAATATCCCCCTTTGGTCTTACCAATACAACCCTCTGCTCTCTTATTTTTTCCACCTGCTCAAGTGGAAATAGCTTTCGACCACCTTTGACCCAGTAATCTCGTCTAAACTGCTGATTTACACAAAAATCACGAATCATCTCTCTAAATATCTGATCTGGAATCTCTTTAAGCAGATTAATCTGTTCAGCAGAGAGGTTAAGAGCATCAACATGATCAGGAAAATGGGCAGAACAGGCATAGCTCATCTTTGCAGAGGTTAGCCAATCCCCCATTTTATCAACAGACATAGGCTCCCAATCTTGATTAAAATACTCGTGTGCAAGATAATTTCGATTTTGCTCTTTCATCTTATTCAATCTCTCTGACACCTGAGGAAAGACCTTTGAATAGAGAGGATTTGTGGAGAGAAGTTTGTCGGCAAACTCAAGAGATGCTTCAACTCTCTTTACGCTCCCTTGACCCTTTGCCCCCATGATTTGAGCGTGTCTTACAAAAAGATCACGTAACGGGATAAGTGCTGCCCAACCGGGTTGAGTGTTGTAGCTAATGTAAAAAACTCCGCCAACTTTGAGTTTTCTCCTTAAAAAATCAACAATAATGGCTCTATTCTCATCAGATATCCAGCTCCATATCCCATGAAGCCCAATAAAATCAAAGTCAGGCAGATCATCTCGATTGCAAAATTCAGCAAATGAGTTGTCATGTAGAGTTGCACCAGAACCAGAAACAGAGGCAAGTTCTTTGGCAAATTCAGCCTGAACAGGATTAAAATCAGTGCCATGCCACTGCCAATTTGCAGCAGATGCCGCAGCATGAATATTGACGCTCATTCCCTGTCCAAAGCCAAGTTCACAACCAACACTACAATCAGGAGGCACAAGCCCAGAGTTTAAAAAAGCCAACTTAATCCTAAGCGGATTAAGCTCTGTGTAATAGCCAAATGTGTAACCTATATCAGTTACATAACCAGAAGTCCAATCAGACATAATAAAAATTTACCTCAATTTAAAAAATTAATAACTATTTTGTTAAAAGTTGCTACACACACCTCATAACTAAACCCTCTATTTCTAAGGAAATTCATAACCTTTTTTTTCAAAAGCTCAGGCTCATAATTTTGCCAAAGTCTGAGCTTTGGCTCAACAGCAAATAGAGCAGAGGAATACTCATCAACATCACTTAAAGATGAATCTATTGTTGCAGGATCAACCCCTTTTTGTTTTAACTCAAATGCAAGTGCAAACTTTGATTTTGGCTTAAAACGCTCTCTTTGCTCCACAAACATAGATGCAAATTGTTGATCATTTAAAAGATTTTCATCTTTAAGTTTTGCTAAAGTTTGTTGAATAACCTCTTCATCAAACCCCTTTTTTGCAAGATAGAGCCTCATCTCCTTCACACTTCTTGCCCTTAAAGCTAAATATCTGATAGATAGCTCATAGGGGGAAAAAATCCCTTTTGTGTTTATCGTTTTTAGCATATTATTAACGCTCTTTTGCTCTTCTGTTTTAAATCTTGATATTACTTAAAATTCAATCTATTAACCACTGTGAAATCTTAAAATAATCTGATTACAGGATTTACCAATATGGGTCAATATTTGATTTAATTTTGTCAAATCTCAAAGCCAACTTTTCCTAAAAAAATAAAAATAGAAGGAGACAACATGCTTAATAACTTAGCCCTTGGTAAAAAAATTGGTCTTGGATTTACAATAACCCTCTCTTTGATTGTGATTGTTGGGGCAGCAGGGTACTACTCGCTTGAAAATGCCTCAAAATCTACATCTTTTTATCGTGATATAAACACAATTGAGAGGGTATTTACTCAGGCAAAAGAGGATATTGCAATCTATCTTATAAATAGCTACGCAGATGGTCGATCAACTCAGCAAAATGCCTACAACAGAGCAACAAAAAGCCTTTTAGATTGCAAAGAGCTTATAGATGCCAAACAGGACAAAATATCTGACGATAGGCTAAAGTCAGTTGCATCTAAAAGCTCTGAAAATATAACCAAATATATTGAAAACTACAAACAGCTAAACAGCTCAGAACAGATAAAGATGCAGCTTGCATCAGATATGGTTTTAGCTAAAGAGGAGATGAAAAAAATCTTAGATGCAGAGCTTTTTTTGGCTGATGAGATGGTTGCAGCGTCCTCTGTTTTGTTTGCACAGAGTTCAAGCTATATCCAAAGAAGCACAAAAGATGGCTACCAGATAGTTGAAAAGGCATCTATTCAGCAGAATAAATCTATTTTAGATTGGACAAAAAAGGTTGAAAGCTCTCAAGAGTTAAACGAAATTGGCAAAAAGATGGAGCAACATTCGATAAAATTTAAAGAGCTTATAAGTTCATACCATGATGAAGAGGTTAGAGGCGATACACTTCTAAAACAGATGGAGAGCCAGCAGTCTGACCTTTATAAAAATCTATCTGAACTTGGCACCCTGACAATTGAGCAGATGAGCCGAGTTGAAAAGGCTGCCAAAATAACCATTGTAGTTTTTATTGCAGTCTCTTTAGTTATGGGGGTTTTTCTCTCATTTGTTATTGCAAAGGTTATTGTAAAACCTGTTTTAAAGATGGCTGATGGGCTTTGCGATATTGCACAAGGAGAGGGCGATCTTACGATGCGTATTGCGATAGCTGGAAAAGATGAGGTTGGAAAACTTGCTGGCTGGTTCAACCTATTTATCCAAAAACTTCAAGATATGATACGAGATATTGCATCTAACGCCTCTGTGCTAAAACACTCCTCTATGGAGATGTCAAATCTATCTAAAAGCATGTCAAAAGCATCTGATGACATGGCAAAGGGGCTAAACAGCGTAGCAGCATCTACAGAAGAGATGAGCAGTAACATGAACTCAGTTGCAGCCTCGTCAGAAGAGGCATCTGTCAGCATTTGTATTGTAACTACCTCTATGGCAGAGATGAAATCTACAATAAATGAGATAGCCAAAAATGCCAACAGTGCTAAAGATATAACATCAAAAGCAGTTAGTGTAAGCAACACCACATCAATAAATATTGGTAAGATGAAAAATATTGCGGTTGAGATCAGCAAGGTTACTGATGTCATTACAGAAATATCAGAGCAGACCAACCTTTTAGCACTAAATGCCACAATTGAGGCTGCAAGGGCTGGAGAGTCTGGAAAAGGGTTTGCAGTTGTGGCAAACGAGATAAAAGAGCTTGCACGCCACACTGCTGATGCAACATCACAGATAAGAAAACAGATTGAGACTGTTCAAGGCTCAACTGAATTGATGTTTAACGGTATTTCTGAAGTTGTAAATGTTGTTGGTGATATTGATAACATTGTCTCATCAATTGCTGCTGCTGTTGAGGAGCAGTCATCAATTACAGCAGAGATAGCTCAAAATATAGAGCAGGCATCTAAAGGGATTGCTGATGTTAATGAAAATATCTCTCAAAGCTCAGTGGTTGCCTCTGATATTGCAAAAGAGATAAGCTCTGTAAATCAACTTGGAGGTGATATTGCAAAGAGCAGTGTTATTATTAATCAAAATGCTGCTGAACTATCAGAGCTTTCACAAAAGCTCCAAAATATGGTCAATAGGTTTAAAGTGTGAAGTCTTAAATTATACTGTTAAAGGTCATGAAGTGAGTTTTTACTCAATCTTTTCAGCCGTAGGCTCAAGCCATCGGCTTAGGTAAGTAAGCCCGCTTAAGCGGGCTTGGATAACTTAGCCCAGAGCTTTAGCTTAGGGCGATAAAGGAAAAAAAGATTATGAGATCGTTTGATATATTGCTCTCTGAGTCTGTTAAGCGTCATGGACACCTCTGTTCAGGACAGGTGATTGGCGTTAGAATGGCTATGCTTGGGTGTCGCCTTGTTGGGATTGATGATCCAAATTTAGCTCATAACCGCAAGAAGCTAATTGTCTATGTTGAGATAGATAGATGTGCAACAGATGCAATTGAGAGCGTTACTGGCTGCAGATTGGGCAGACGCTCTTTAAAGTTTAAAGATTTTGGTATTAATGCTGCAACTTTTGTCAATATAGAGACCAATCAGGCTTTTCGTATTGTATCAACTGAGACATCAAGAGAGCTGGTCAAAAAATATGCACCAGATGAGCCTAACCACTTTCAACAGCAGATGAAGGGTTATCAACTTATGCCTGACGCTGAACTCTTTGATGTCTATAAAGTTGAGGTTATGCTACCAAATTACGATATGCCAGGTCCGCCAAGAAGTCATGTAGAGTGTAGCAGATGCAATCAGATGGTGCGAGATGGAAAAGAGGTTGTTGTTGAGGGTGAGACGCTCTGTAAAATATGCAGTGGCGAGGCTTATTTCAACGTTCTTGATACAGTTCAGGTTTAGCATAAGAGGCAAGAGAGGAATTAAATATAATATATGATTAAAGTAGTGAAAATCGAAGATGCAATTGGTTATCCTTTAGCACATGATGTAACTGAGATACGGGCTGGAGAGTTTAAAGGTCCTGCATTTTTAAAAGGGCACACAATAACCTGTCGTGATTTAGACCATTTAAGAAGGCTTGGCAAAGATTATATTTACATATTAGAGCCAGAAGCAGGTCAAATACATGAAGATGACGCAGCAAGATTAATGGCACAAGCCCTTTGCGGCAAAGGTGTATTTTGGGATCAAGAGCCAAAAGAGGGGAAAATAGTGCTTAAAGCTGCACATGACGGTCTTCTTACTATTGATGTTAAGACATTGACAAAATTTAATGAGATTGGCGAAGTTATGTGTGCCACGCTTCATACAAACACGATTGTAAAAAAAGGTGCCCAAATTGCTGGAACACGGGCAATTCCTCTTTTAATCTCTGAAAAGGTATTAAATCAGGCAGTTGATACAGCAAAAGAGTCAAAAGATGGCATGTTGCAGGTCAAAGAGATGATGGCAGCCAAAGCAGGTGTTATGATTACAGGCAGCGAGGTCTATTATGGTCGAATCCAAGATAAGTTTGAGCCAATCATACGAAAAAAGGTAACTGATCTTGGAGGTGAAGTCTTAGATGTTATTTTTCTGCCTGACGATGATGCCTTGATTGCACAGGCAGCCTTAAAATTGGTTGAGAGCGGAGCAAATATTATTATCACAACTGGCGGTATGTCAGTTGATCCAGATGATCGCACCCGTTTTGCCCTTTTAAGTGCTGGGGCAAAGGATATGGTTTATGGCACGCCTGTTCTGCCTGGAGCAATGTTTATGATTGCCTATCTAAACAATATACCTGTTTTGGGCATTCCTGCATGTGGTCTATTTTCTCAGACAACAATGTTTGATCTTATCTATCCGCGTGTTCTTGCTGGCAATAAGATCACCAGAAAAGAGATAGCTGCAACAGGACATGGAGGCTTTTGTCTTGGCTGTAAAAGGTGCACATATCCTAAATGTGCTTTTGGCAAATAAAAAGAAAAATCCCCCCCATAGACAAAACCATGATAAACCAAACCATTAAAAAGAGTTGTAATATAGATAACCACGATTTACTTCCTCAAAGCAAAATCCACATCAATCTTGATGCACTTGCAAACAATATCAAAGTATTAAAGTCTAAATGCCTATCTGGTGTTGAGCTTATGGCTGTTGTAAAGGCAAATGCTTATGGGCATGGGGCAGTTATGGTTGCTAAAACTGCTCTTGAAAATGGGGCATCATTTTTAGCTGTTGCACGTATCCACGAGGCTGTTGAGCTTATAAATGCTGGCATTAATGCCCCTATTTTGCTATTTGGCGATGTTCTTTCATCTCAAGTTGAGTGGCTTCTACTCAACGGAGTTCGTATAACTATTGGCTCGTTAGATGCTGCTAAATCTCTATCTGATGCGATTTTACGTTGCCCTTATAAGCCTTCTGTTAAAGTTCATATAAAAGTTGATACAGGCATGGGAAGGCTTGGATTTGTTATCTCATCTTCTAAAGCCAATTTTAATAGAGTTATTGATGAGATAATTTACATAAACAGCATGGAGGGGGTTGATGTTGAGGGGATTTATACCCATTTTTCAAATTCAGATGTAAAAGATAAAAGCGATACCAATGGGCAGATCCAAAAGTTTAATGATCTTATTGATGCACTTAAAAAAAGAGGAGTTGTCCCTAAAATCTGCCACGCATCTAACAGTGCTGCAATTATTGAGATTCCAGAGGGTCATTTTAATATGGTTCGTGCTGGAGTTGCAATGTATGGACTCTTCCCATCTGACGAGATTAGTCGCGATGCCATTAAACTTGAACCAGTTATGAGCGTAACATCTAAAATTATCCATCTAAAAGATGTTCCAGCAGGATTTAAGGTGAGTTACGGTAGCACTCATGTAACATCAACTCCAACAAAGATAGCAACAGTTCCAATTGGTTATGCTGATGGATATAATAGACTCTTATCCTCAAAAGCAGAGATGTTGGTAAAGGGAACAAGATGCAAGGTTGTAGGAAGGGTCTGCATGGATTACACCATGATTGATGTTGGAGATATTAAAGATGTTCAAGTTGGTGATGAGGTTGTGGTTATGGGCAGACAGGGCAATCAAGAGATTTTGGCAGATGAGATTGCCCGTCATATTAACACTATAAACTATGAGGTTGTCTGCTCATTTGATAGACGTATGCCAACTATTTTTCAACAGGCTCATCAAACAGACAGCTCATTATAAGCATATCATCTTCATAAACCTTGCTAACCTTGTATGGAAGTTTATGAAAAAGCTGAATCATTCCCTTGTTGGTTGGCGATGTGTAGGCTATCAGCCCCTTTATTGAGTTTGTCTGTGCTGCTTCAGCAAGTTTATTTTGAAGTGCCCTTGCAATTCCAGTCCCCTGCCACTCTTTTGCAACTGAATAGGCAACCTCAGCCATATTGAGCACAGGATTAAGAAGATACTCCCCTACTGCAACTATCTTTTCAAAACCAATTTCACCGATAGCAGCAACAATGGTCAAATCATTAATATAGTCAATCTCAAATGTGGTATTTATCTGATCATGGACAAAACTTGTCTTTTCATGGAAAAAGCGTGAGATAACATCATTTCGATCCATGTTGTAATAGTGTTCCTGTATTGCCCTCTCATCTGCTGGTTTTGCTGGTCTAAGTGTAACTGGCACACCTTTGATATTTACAACCTCTTCAAGTTTTAGAGGATAAACTCCCCTTATTGACTCTTTGAACATTCTTCCAATATCAATATAATCAAGCTCTTTTGCACGCTCAAAAAGCTCATCTCTAAAATCAGGGTGGGCAATACTAATAAGTGCCAATGCCCGCTCTTGAATGCTTTTACCAAATAGATTTACAGCACCATACTCAGTAACAACAAACTGTGCATCGCCTCTTGGGATAACAACAGCAGTATTTTCAAGGCGTGGAACTATTCTGCTTATTGTCCCATTCTCTCGAGTAGAGGTTAGCATTAAGATCGATTTACCGTTAGGGGACATAGCCGTCCCGCGAATAAAATCAAGCATTCCATTTACACCAGAAAAGTTGTTTTGAGGAAGAGCATCAGCAGCAACTTGACCAGTTAAATCTATCTCCATTGCAGTATTCATTGATACCATAGAGTTGTGGCGAGATATTATTCTTGGGTCATTTACATAATCTGAGGGGTGAAACTCAATTGCTGGGTTATCATCTAAAAATTCGTATAATATTGATGAGCCAACCGCACTACTTGCAATAAGTTTTCCGTTATTAAAACCTTTTTTCATGTTGGTAATAACCCCCATAGAGACCAGCCTCATAATGCCATCTGAAATGTATTGAGTGTGGATTCCTAAGTCATTTTTTTCAGACAGGCAGAGCAAGGTTGCACTTGTAGTTGCACCAAGTGAGGTCTGAAGCGTTGAGCCATCAGTAATAAGACGAGACATGTGCTTTGCAATTGAATTTGCTATCTCATTATCTGGCATCTCCTGCCCTACTAAAAGAGGCTCTTCATGCTCAACAATATAGTCAACATTGTTGACATTGATAAAACTTCTGCCAAGAACCCTTGGCATACATGGATTGACCTGTGCTATCACAACATCTGCTGCCTCTGCTGCTGCCTTTGTTATATCAACAGATACACCAAGACTCATCCAGCCAAAATCATCAGGTGGAGAGACCTGAATTAGAGCTACATTAATTGTGAGCATTTTGCTCTTAAATAGCTTAGGTACTTGAGATAGGTTTATCGGGGTAATAAAACGGGCATTTTTGCTAAGTTTTTTGTTTTTTGCAGAGCCAAGATAAAATGAACGGATATTAAACTGCTGGGAGTGAGTTCTGTTTGCAATAAGTGTTATTGGGGTGTGCTCAAGACACATAACTCGCACAATTTCAAGATCAGTAAATCTATTAGAGCTATCTGCAAGAGTTCTAACTAAGTGTTGAGGCTCACCGCATGAAGAGCTTATAAAGACTCTATGACCTGGGTGGATAATTTTTAGTGCATCTTTTGCACTCCTTACCTTATCAATGTAACTGTCAGCCCAATATAACGATTTTGGAGATTTTGGCATTTAAATAGCCTCCTTAAAAATCTGTTTTCAACATCTGTTGTTTATTTTAAAAACTTGGTTATTATTCTTTTCATTATAGCTTACTTATCAAGGCTTTGGCAAACTTTTGAATGCACTCAGGATATAGCTGCCACTCTAATGCAAGCCCCTTTTGTTTAACAATATCTAAGGTATCTTTATCTTCAATTTGAAATGCACGCTGCCCTATTATTGGACCTGTATCTTCGCCATAATCTATAAAGTGAACTGTGCACCCTCCAACCTTGCAGCCATACCGAAATGTATCTCCATAGCCATCAGTTCCCGGAAATGCTGGCAGAAGTGCTGGGTGGATATTCATTATTTTATGCTCACCCTTAACCCAATTTACTCTATCAATAAAATAAGGGGTTAGAGTTCTCATAAAGCCAGCAAGCACAAGCAGATCAATTTTATATGGCTCTATTTTATCTAAAAGCATACGCTCTGCAACTGCTCTTGTCTTTAAGAAAAACTCAATTTTCTTACCGTCAGCCCCATTTTTGATGAGCTGCTGTTTAGCCTTTATATCATCAAAGTTAAAATCATTAGGAAGCACCAAAGAGTTTAGATTCTCTTTTGCATCTTGTATGATCTTTTTGTAATCAACAACAAATGTGTCAATACCAGCTTTTTGTGCACGCTCAAGCCCCTTTACATCAGGGGTATCAGAGCCAGTAAACACAATCTCACCATAAATCTTTCCATTAGCACAACTATCAATTATTGCCTGCAGATTTGTGCCGCCGCCAGATATTAAAGAGCCTATTCTAAGTTTTTTTTTCACGATAAACCTCATAAAATCACAATTTCATTATGTTGACAAAGTATAGCTAAACCCATATATTGACAAAATTAATTTTCTATTAAAGCTCAATTAAAGAGTTCTTGATTAAACCCCAAAATAACATAAGGAGAGTATAAATGTCAGGAAATATTATAGAGATAGATGACGATGCTTTTGAGGCTACAGTAATTAAATCAGATATACCAGTATTGGTCGATTTTTGGGCACCATGGTGCGGTCCATGCAGAGCAATTGCACCAACTATTGAAGAGCTTGAAAAGCAGTATTCAGGTAAAATTAAATTTGTGAAGCTAAATGTTGATGAAAATCCCCAGTCTCCAACAAAATATGCCATTCAGGCAATACCAACCCTAATCTTTTACAAAGGTGGTAAGGTTGTTGAGCAGATAACTGGAATGGTTGCAAAATCTAAATTAGAAGAGACACTTGATTCTCTTTTGTAAGATCGCAAAAAATCTTCTACTATTTTAGTGATGCGACTTTTAGGAGGAAGTTTAAATGGCACAGACAGATTACGAACTTGTTATAATTGGCGGAGGACCTGCTGGACTTACTGCTGGAATATACTCTGCCAGAGCAAGAATGAATGTTGTGCTTTACGAAAAGGCAGCAACTGGAGGTCAGGTAATTGTCTCTGACTGGATTGAGAATTACCCAGGTTTTCCAGAGGGAATAAGTGGTTATGATTTAGGCGATAAGATGTTAAATCAGGCTAAAAATTTAGGGCTAAAAATTGAGTCTGAAGATGTTACAGCAATTGAGGTTGATGGGGATCGCAAAATAGTTCATCTTGGCAAAAAAAAGAGCGTTACCACAAAAGCTATTATTATTGCAACTGGAGCATCTCCTAAAAAGCTCAATGTTGGTGAATCTAAATTTATGGGAAAAGGGGTCTCTTTTTGTGCAACGTGCGATGGTCCTTTTTTTAGAGATAAGACTATTGTTGCCGTAGGCGGTGGTGATACTGCTGTTCAAGAGTCGATATTTCTAACACGCTTTGCAAAAAAGGTCTATTTGGTTCACAGACGAGGTGAGCTAAGAGCTGCTAAAATACTTCAAGAGCGGGCATTTAAAAACGATAAGATTGAGTTTATCTGGGACTCTGTTGTTACTGGTATGGATGGCTTTTTCTCTGTAGAAAATGTTAAGGTTAAAAATATCAAAACTGGTGAAGAGAAAAATATCAAGGCAGATGGCTGCTTTATCTGGATTGGTATAACACCTAACACAGATTTCTTGAAAAAAAGCATAGATGAGATCAACGCAAATAGTCAAAATAGCATAGTAAATGTTGCGGATATTCTAAAAATAGACGATAGCGGCTTTATATACACAAATGAGCTTATGGAGACATCTGTCTCTGGCATATTTGCTGCTGGTGATGCAAGAACAACACCGCTCAAGCAGATTGTAACTGCTGTTGGAGATGCTGCAATTGCTGTAATGTCTGCTGAACATTATATTGAAAACCTTCAAGATTAAAAACTAACGCCTTAAACTAAATCAAATCTCCTTGAGCAACAAAATAAGCTGGGGATAACTCTTCAGCTTATTTTATTTTTAATCTTTTTAAAGTGTTAAGGTGCAGATAATGAAAATTAACCTTTCAATTTTATTAATCTTTATGGCTCTTATTTCTGGCTGCTCATGGTTTGGTGCCGAAGAGCGTGAGATGAATAAAAGTGCAAAAGAGCTTGCCATACAAGGAAGCATTGAGTTTCGAGATAAAGATTACAAAAAGGCTATTAAATCTTTTACAGATTTAAAAGATTGGTATCCGTTTAGCCAATATGCAATATTGGCAGAGCTTAAAATTGCTGATGCTCAATACAAACTTGAAGAGTATGAAGATGCACGGGCAAGTTATGAGACATTTGAGAATTTTCACCCAGAAAATGAGGCTGTTCCCTATGTAATCTATAAGACAGCCATGTGTTGGTATAACCGTATTGAGAGTGTTGATAAAGATCAGACTCCTGCTAAAAAGGCTTTAGATCAGTTTAGACGGCTCTCTATCCGTTTTCCTCAAGATGCCCACACAAAACTTGCTCAAAAGAGGATCAAAAGGTGTTTAGAGAGTTTAGCAGAGCATGAGGAGTATGTTGCAAATTTTTATTTAAAGGGGGAAAAATATAAGGCTGCACTTAAAAGGTTTGAAGAGATATTTGCCCTTTACCCTGATACAGATGCTGGTAAACGTGCTTTAGAAAATATCGCTTTGTGTCAAAAAATGTTGATGTAAAAGAGCTTCCCCCTCTTTACATTCAAACTTATAAGAGGTATAAAGCCATTTTTTAAAAATGCTGCCCATTTTTTATTTTTAAGGAGAATAACAATGTCTAAAGAGTGTAAAATATGTGGTAAAAAACCTATGGTTGGATCCAATGTAAGCCATGCGCATAATGTCAATAAACGCAGATTTAACCCAAACCTAAAAAGAGTTCGTGCCCTTATTGATGGACAGGTTAAACGAATTGATGTCTGCACAAAGTGCATTAAATCTGGTCATGTGGTAAAAGCTCCATAATCTTTATCAGATTTTTGTATTACAAAATCCAAAAATTAGTAAAAAAGATCATTAAAAAAGATCAGCAGCTTTAATTTATGCTGCTGATTTAACACATCTTCTTATTTAGCGTAAAATCCCCACTTCAAAAAAATAGCCTATTTAACATATACAAATTTAGAGCAATATTATGGTTGACCTTCACTGGAGCATAAAGCCCAATAAATCTAAAGCTATAATGGTTGCAAAGCGTCAATTGGCTGAATTTGTCTGCGATGCCCTCAATTTAGAGGGGATAAACTTTACACTTCCAGAGATTCAGACTCTATTAGATGGAATCACAGTAGGGGGTCATAAACTTAGTGATCAGCAAATTGCGATTAATCAGGCAAATGGTTGGAGAACTCTATTTGATTGGGTAGAGGGCGACAATTTTGAGATCACCATTGAAAAAGTTTGTGAACTTCACTATATAGCAGCAAAGAAAGAGGCTCTTAATTGGGGAAAATTTCGCTCTGGCGGAGTTATTATTGCTGGAGCTGACTACACGCCTCCTGACGCTCACCTATTGCCCTCTTTATTTTATCAAATGGTTCAAGAGCTATCTAAAATGGCTGATATATATGATCAGGCTATCCATCTTTTTCTTACAATGGCACGCAATCAATTTTTTTATGATGTCAATAAACGAATGGGGCGTTTTATTATGAATGGATTTTTGCTAAACAGTGGCTATCCTGCTATAAATCTTCCAGCTAAACGGCAGTTGGAATTTAACAGTTTAATGCTCAAGTTTTATCCAACTGGTGATCAAAGGGCAATGAACAAATTTATGCGATCTTGTATGGATAGTCGGGTTATAAAGATCATGAAAGAGGTTGATGTATAGAAGTAAACAAAAGAAAAAAAGGGGGTGGATATGCTAAGAGCACGCCAAAAACCTTCAATTAGCACATCAATTATAAGTTTCATAATTATTGCAACGCTTATGCTCATTGCAGCTATCATATTTAAAGAGCAGTTTAACTTTAATCCAGCAGTAAAAGCTCTATCTATAACCCCTGATTTATCTAATAATCTAAACAAGTTACCTGTAACGACTGATAATAGCGACAATGCTTTTGCCACAGATGAAAAAGCTAAAGAGCTAATATCGATCATTAAAGTTGCTCCCCCTTTTGAACCTATGTCAGCCCCAGAATTTTTTAACCATGTAACACTATCAGATAAGATAAACGGAAAGGCTGAACTCTATCTGCCTGCTGGATTTAAGAGCTTACAGGCTCAACGGTTTAAAGTTGGATCAATATCTTCTGATCTATCCCCTGAGCTATTCTCTGCCAACTCTTCAAATTTATGGATTGAGGTTTTTATATATGATATGGCTCTTCCTGAAAACGCATTCTCTGTATTTAGCCGCCAGCGTAGGCAGGGGTCTAAATCTATCTCAATATCAGAGTATGGCTATCATACTGAAAATGCTATTTTCTTTACGCATGGGCAATTTTACGTTGAGATGGTTGCATCAATCCCCTCTTTAGATGTTGTTAATTTGATGGTTGAGCTTGGCAGAGTTTTTGTTAATGATCACAAACTTGATATTTCCCCAAAAAAGATAAATATTGCTGATATATTTCCAGCTCAGTTTAAGTATCAAGATAATACAAATCTAAAACTTGATAAAGATAGCATAACATTGATTGCATCTGACGCCTTTGGATTTGATAAATTTAATAACATCTATACAGCAACATATCTTTTAGATAGCTTACCAACCTTAACAGCCTTTATATCAAAAAGAGAATCATCACAAGAGGCTGCTGATATTGCTAAATATTATACCAATTTTCTTGTAGATTTTGGGGCAAACAGGATCGATCCAGCAATTGAAGGGGTTTATGGGGTTGAAATCATGGAGACTATTGAGCTTATTTTCTCTTTAAACCAATATTTAGCAGGGGTAAGAGAGGGCGAAGATATAGAGCTATCAAAGGCTCTTGTAGTTGAACTTAAGGCTAAAATCATTGAAAATGAATCACTGCTCAAATAAGAGTTGAGGGCAAATATGAAAAATAGTGATGCAGCAGAATCAAAAGAGAGGGTAAGCAAAGATTTAAATAGAAGAGAGTTTATATCTCGCTCTTTTCGTACAGGAGTGGCTGTGGCTACTGTTGGGGCTGCTGGCTATATATTTCACGATTCAAACCCTTATGATGCAAACTCTTTTAGCAGCGGTTTAAATAAAAATATTAACAGCCAACAATCTCTAAATTCAAGCCAAACTGGTAAGCTTTGGAGTCTGCCTGATTTTTCTATTTCTGAAGAGGGGGGCAAACTTGCCATTGTGCATGGAAAAGATAGAAAAGAGACGCTCAACATGGCTATAAAGGCACTTGGAGGGATAGAGAGATTTATAAAACAGGGTGATGTAGTGCTAATTAAGGTCAATGCAGCATTTGCGGTATCGTCAATCCTATCTGCAACTACTCACCCTGATCTGCTCTCTGAAATGGTGCAAATCTGCTACAAAGCAGGTGCAAAAAAGGTTCGCATAACAGACAACCCTATAAACGATCCAGCAAGCTGTTTTCTACTTACAGGCATTGAGGAGGCAGCAAAAAAGAGCGGTGCAGAGTTGATATTGCCAAAAGAGAGCTACTTTAAAAATCTTACCCTAAACAACGCTCGACTAATAAAAGAGTGGCCTGTGCTTAAAACTCCATTTGATGGGGTAACAAAACTTATCAGCATGGCTCCAATAAAAGATCACCACAGAAGCGGTGCTTCTATGATTTTAAAAAATGGTTATGGACTTCTTGGGGGGAGCAGAAATATCTTTCACCAAGATATTCACACAATAATAACTGAGCTTGCAATGTTGGTAAAATCAACTTTAGTGGTTTTAGATGGCACAAATACCATGATGACAAACGGACCAACTGGAGGCTCTTTATCAGATTTAAAGCCAACCAACACCATGATTGTTGGCACTGACCCTGTTGCTGTTGACTCTTTTGGTGCAACACTTCTTGGCAAAACACCAAACGATCTTCCCCATTTAGTTCAAGCTGCAAAGGCTGGAGTCGGAAAGGTTGACTACCAATTACTTAAACCAGAGATATTGACAATATAATGCTCAACACCTTCGCTACAACTGATTTTGCTTTAAGAGAAGTATTAACTTTAATCAAAATAGGAGCAAAAATAAAGATGAGCAATTCAAAACTACAAGGGTCTATGGAAGCTCTATTATCTATTGGTGCTGGTATAAATCATCAGATGGTGCACTTATCAAGCCAGAGTCGCTCACAAGGTTGTTATGGCTGCGGAATTTGCACATCATCTTGTCCTGTCTCTTTAGTTGGGGGTGCTCTTAATCCAAGACGGATTGTCCATTTAGCAAATATCGGACAACTTACTCTTGAGCAGGCTGGTAGCTCTATTTGGCACTGCCTTGAGTGTAACAGATGTGGCAATCTCTGTCCTAACAGTGTAAAGCCTTGGAGTCTCATAGCATCGTTAAAAAGAGAGGCTATAAGCAAAGGGTTAATCTCACATCAGACCTATGCAGCACTTTTAAATCTCAAACAGGAGCTGGTTACAACTCTTTCAAATGAAATTGGTATGGAGTTAGCCCCTACTAATGCTACCATATCTTCTACCCCAATCGAGCTAAAGCCTCGTTACAGCTCCTCCTATTCCTCTTCCAGCTCTTCCTCCTATTCGTCAACCCTAACGAATAACTACTCTCTTTGCTTTACATGCCGTGAGTGCTCAAGTGCTTGTCCTATCTGCTTTAACACTAATGAGTTTGATCCGCTCTATTTTATTCGATGCTATCTATTTAAATTATCACCATCAAGGTCATCTTTGTGGGCATGTCTTCAGTGTGAGAGCTGCACTCAAGCATGTTCGCAATCAGTTAAAGGGCATTTGGTTATTAAGGCTCTTCAAGAGGAGCAGGCAGAATTTTTTAATATTGTATCTCAAATTAAAATGCGTAAGGTTAAAGAGGGGATTTTTAATACCTATATTGATAAGGCCAACTCGTTAGTTGGTGTTGGTGGGACAAACTCTTAACCCTAAACACTCTTTAAACAACTCTTCGGTGTCTTGTTTAAAATGATCCCAAAATGGAAATGTTTGGCATTGAAGGGGTCTGACAGGATAGATTGAGCAGCGATTATTTTTATCAAGAAAAATACAGGGATAATCTTGGCTATCAGAGATAGATAGATTAAAATTCTCACGGATTGAGTAGCGATTATCCCTTTTTTGAAAAAATTGGCTTAACCCATCAATTAAATTTAGATTTAACAATTTGCAGATATTTTGAATCTCATCAAGATTGACCCATATATTGCCAGATTTGCCTCTGCAACACTTTGCATCGCAAGATTGACATGCAACTGGGTTAAACTCAAATGAAAAGCCATTTTTACGGATCAATTGCAACTTAACCACCCACAATTAAAAGAAAAATTTAATAGAGGCAAAACCAGCAATCAAAAGCACTGTAAATGCTGTGGCTAAGAGGTTAAAATATCTCTCAATAAAAGTGCGAATTGAGCCTCCAAAATAGTGAATTAATGCTGCAACAAGAAAAAATCGTAAAGTGCGAGAGGCTGCAGAAGAGATTACAAAGACTGGAAAATTTACATCAAAAGCACCAGCAGATATTGTAAATAGTTTATATGGAATTGGGGTAAATCCAGCAATAGAGACAGCCCAAGCGTCCCACTTATTAAAAAGCGAGGCAATATACTCAACCTTATCAGTTAGCCCGTAGAGTGCGATGATCTTATCTCCAACAATATCCATAAACTGCCAACCAATTAAGTATCCAAACATACCGCCCAAAACAGACCCAACACTGCACACCAAAGCAAACTTAAAAGATTTTTTAGGGGCACCAACAGCAAGTGCAATCAGCAAAACATCTGGAGGTATTGGAAAAAATGATGATTCGCAAAATGAGAGCACAAAAAGTGCCCAAATTCCGCCCGGTCTATCAGCCCAGCTAATCACCCAATCATAAAGCCGTCTAATCATAAAAAAACCTTAAACTCCGCCTTTTTTTGTCCAACTTCAATCCTTCCAGCCATGTTGTCCAATCAATTTAACAAATCTGCACCCGCCAAGATTTGTAATGTTTGTGCCTGATTTGTCTTTTTCAATCAAGAGAAGCTCTTGAGCCATCAATCCACCGACAGGCATTACAAGTTTTCCGCCCACTGCCAGTTGATCAATCAGAGGCTGAGGAATCTGCTCTCCACCTGCTGTAACCATAATTGCATCAAATGGGCTTTCTGACTTCCAGCCAATTGTGCCATCAGAGTATCTTGTAACAATGTTGTGATATTTTAGGGTATCAAAGAGTTTACGAGTTCTCATAAAAAGGGTATTGTTACGCTCAATAGTATAAACACGGGAGACTATGTGTGCCAAAATAGCTGCCTGATAGCCAGAACCAGTACCAATCTCAAGGACGCGGTCACTCTTTTTAAGCTGGAGTGATTGAGTCATCTCAGCGATAATATATGGCTGAGAGATGGTCTGCCCCTCACCTATTGGAAGCGGGTAATCCATATAGGCACTCTCTGTAAGTGCCTCATTTACAAAGAGATGGCGAGGGACCGTAAGCATTGCATCAATAACCATAGGGTCTGAAATGCCACGATCAACAATCTGGCGATCAACCATCTCTTTTCGCCAACGCTCATATTTTATATGCTCTTCTTTCATGGCAAACTTATTACCAGCAGTAGTCAATCTCGTCAAGAGAGCTATCGCATCATAGCAAATTAAATATTGGCTTGATTTTTATCTATAAGGCTAATAAATACTTCAATTATGGATAAATTAAAAAAATTAATAATATCAACAGCAGCATCAATCTTAATCTTAACATCAGGGACTGTTGGCTATATGCTCATTGAGAAATGGAATTTTATGGATTCCATTTACATGACAGTTCTGACACTTGGATCAGTGGGTTACAGCGAAGTTCACCCCTTAAGTTTTAATGGGCGAATATTTACAATAATATTAATCATGTCTGGCATGACCTTAGTTATGTATCTTGCTGGTTTGGTTGTGCAGTTTGTGGTTGAAGGGGAGATTAGAACTATCCTTGGGAGAAGAAAATTGGATAAAAGTATAAGCAATTTACAAGATCACTACATAGTGTGCGGATATGGCAGAATTGGACGGACACTCTGCACCCAGATAAAGGAGCAGGGTGTTGATGTTGTTGTTGTTGAAAAAAATGAGGAGATGATACCTCTTTTTGAAAAAGACAAAATTCTGTATGTGTATGGTGATGCCTCTAATGAGGCTATTCTTATCAAAGCTGGTATAACAAATGCCAAAACATTAGTAGCTGTTCTTGCAACTGATATTGATAATGTATTTCTTGTTCTTACTGCAAGGCAGCTAAATCCCCAAATCTATATCATGGCAAGGGCTGGAAGCGACAATGTAAGAAACAAACTTATAGTTGCTGGTGCAAACAGAGTTGAATCACCTTACGAGGTTGGTGCTATCTCTATGGCTTTAAAGCTCTTGCAACCAAGCGTGAGTAACTTTCTTGATATTGCCCTATCCAGAAAACAAAAGGCAATTCAGATTGAAGAGGTTACAATCTCTCCAAAATCAAAGATATTAAATGTAATGCTTAAAGATTCAGGAATCCGTCAGAACTACAACATTATTATAATTGCAATAAAGAAAAAAGATGGGGAGATGCGATTTAACCCCTCTTTTGAGACATTTTTAGAAGAAGGGGATACCATTATTGCTATGGGAGCCTCATTGAGCCTGCGAAAATTCAATGAGGAGCTAAATCCGCAGTAAAAGGGCTCTCTTGGCTAAAAGCCGTTAAAATCGATCTGTTGAAATATATCTATTGATGCAGTTTAAAAGCATAACCAAAAACACTAACCAAAAAATTTACATAAACTTATGGAGGAAAAAATAGATGTTATGGAGATATTAAAATACTATATCAAAATTATGGACGCTTTTAGTGAAAAGATTGGGGTTGTTGTCTCGTGGCTCTCAACTGCACTTGTAATATCGGTCTTTTATGATGTTATTATGCGTTATGTGTTTAAAAATGGGAGCATTGCAATTCAAGAGCTGCAATGGCACATCTTTTCAGTGATATTTCTTCTTGGAGCTGCATACACGCTAAAACAAAATGGTCATGTTAGGGTTGATATTCTTTATATCAAATTTAGCAAAAAGACAAAGGCGTGGATAGATTTTCTATGCACATTTATATTTTTAATCCCATTTTGCATTGTTATCATCTACTCAACCAAGATGTTTATCATGGGTTCGTGGGCAGTAAGAGAGATCTCTCCTGATCCTGGTGGGTTGCCATTTCGTTATGTTCTAAAGGCTATGATTCCAGCGGGCTTTGTCTTGCTGATTCTTCAGGGTATCTCTGAGGGTTTTAAAAATCTGCTCATCATAATAGGAAAAGATAGGGAGACAAATTAATGGAAGAGCTGTTTTGGGAGTATCTGCCCCTTATCATGTTTACATTTGTGTTTGGATTTCTGCTTTTGGGTTACCCTGTTGCATTTACCATTGGCGGAATTGCCATGTTTTTTGGAGTTTTAGGGTTTGGGTTTGATTTTTTCAACCTCATGCCAATAAGAATATGGGGAACAATGACAAACTTTAGCCTTCTTGCTGTTCCGTTATTTATCTACATGGGTGTAATGCTTGAAAAATCAGGGCTTGCTGAGGAGCTTCTTGAGACAATGTCTTTGGTCTTTGCAAAGGTAAAAGGCGGGCTTGCCATGTCTGTTGTGTTTGTTGGTGCTTTGATGGGTGCATCAACTGGCATTGTAGGGGCAACTGTGGTAACAATGGGGCTTTTATCGCTACCTACCATGCTCAGAAGAAACTACGATGTAGCTCTAACCACAGGCACAATTGCAGCATCTGGCACGTTGGGGCAGATTATCCCTCCAAGCATAGTTCTTGTGCTTCTTGGGGATATTATGGGCGTTCCAATTGGAGATCTCTTTATTGGAGCTGTTATACCGGGTCTTATTTTAGTGGTTCTTTATATGCTATATATCTTTATAATCTCAACAATAAAGCCAGAGTTAGCCCCTCCAATCCCACAAGAGGAACTTGATGCAATCTCCACAAAACAGCTCTACATAAGGGTTATCAAAGCACTTATCCCTCCAATTGCCTTGATGGTTATGGTGTTAGGATCAATTTTTGCTGGCATTGCATCTCCAACTGAGGCAGCATCAGTTGGGGCAGTTGGTGCAACCATTTTAACAGCCATACATAAACGGTTTAATTTGCAGGTTCTAAAAGATGTTACGGAAGCAACAACAAAATTGACCTGTATGGTCTTTATTATCCTTGTGGGTGCAACAACTTTAGGGCTTGTATTTAGAGGACTTGATGGAGATACTCTTTTGCGAGAGCTTATACTATCGCTTCCATTTGGGAAGTGGGGTATTTTATTTATAGTTATGAGCATAATATTTATTGCTGGCTTTTTTCTCGATTTTATTGAGATCACATTTATCCATGTTCCTGTTCTTGCCCCTATTATGATCCATTTAGGAGTTGATCCCCTCTGGCTTGGGATTTTGATTGCTGTAAACCTTCAGACCTCTTTTCTTACCCCGCCATTTGGCTTTTCTCTTTTTTATCTAAAAGGTGTCTGCCCTGATAGTGTTAAAACTGTTGATATTTATAGAGGTATTGTGCCATTTGTAATTATTCAGGTAATTGGAGTTTTGATTATTGCCCTATTTCCTGAGACTGTAACATGGCTTCCTGAGGTGCTATCAAAAAATTAAACCAATCAAGTATATGGTTAGGAATGGATTAGCAGAGAGAGAGAGAGCTAAATGGAGACACATGAGCATACCAGATCGAATCAAACTGTTGGTGGAGAGATTTCACAGCAATATAGAGAGCTATAAGAGAGGCATCTACAACGAAACCCAAGTCAGGCATGAATTTATAGACCCCTTTTTTCAAGAGCTTGGTTGGGATATAAACAACACAAAAGGCTATGCAGAGGCTTATAAAGATGTAATCCATGAGGACTCTATTAAAGTTGGTGGAATCACAAAAGCTCCAGATTACTGTTTCAGAATTGGTGGTGTCCGTAAATTTTTTCTTGAAGCTAAAAAGCCTGCTATCAACATAAAAGATGATGTGAATCCAGCCTATCAGTTAAGGAGATATGGCTGGAGTGCAAAGCTACCATTGAGCATTTTAACAGATTTTGAAGAGTTTGCAGTCTATGATTGCCGCACAAAGCCGTCCAAAACAGATAAAGCCTCACACTCCCGAATTATCTACATGCAATACACAGATTATGAGAAGCGTTGGGACGAAATTAAAAATATCTTCTCTCGTGAGGCAATTTTAAAAGGCTCTTTTGACAAATATGCTCAATCTTCAAAAGGCAAAAAAGGGACATCAGAGGTTGATGCCTCATTTCTCCAAGAGATCGAGCGTTGGCGTGATGCTCTTGCCCGTAATATTGCCTTACGAAATCCACATCTTAACCAGAGAGAGCTAAATTTTGCAGTTCAACAGACCATAGATAGAATAGTCTTTTTAAGAATCTGTGAAGATAGAGCAATTGAGCCTTATGGAAGTCTGATGGAGCTGCAAAAGGCAATCAAAGAGCAAACTATTTATGAGAGGCTCTTTGAGATTTTTAAAGATGCTGATGATAAGTACAATTCAGGGCTTTTTCATTTTAAACCAGAAAAAGAGCACAAAGATTTTGATAAACTCACTCCAAATTTAAGGATTGATGATTCAGTTTTAAAAGATATTTTCAAAAACCTATATTACCCAGATAGCCCCTATGAGTTCTCTGTTCTACCAGCCGATATTCTTGGACAAATTTATGAGAAGTTTCTTGGCAAGGTGATACGCCTAACGCCCAAGCATCAGGCAGTTATTGAAGAGAAGCCAGAAGTTAGAAAAGCTGGTGGAGTCTATTACACACCTACCTATATTGTTGATTATATTGTCAAAAATACGATTGGAAAACTTCTTAAAGACAAAAAGCCAGCAAATATTCAGGCTATCAAAATTCTTGACCCATCATGCGGGTCTGGCTCTTTTCTTATTGGTGCATATCAGTTTTTGTTAGATTGGCATCTTGAGCAGTATATCAATGATAACCCTGAACGGTGGGCAAAGGGTAAAAAACCAGCTCTTTATCAGTCAGACAAAGGGGAATGGCGATTAACAACTGATGAGCGTAAACGGATTCTTTTAAATAACATCTATGGAGTTGATATTGATTCTCAAGCTGTTGAAGTTACAAAACTATCCTTATTACTCAAGGTTCTTGAGGGGGAAAGTGAGCAGATTGTTAAACTAATTGCATCTTTTAAACAGTATAAGACAAGTTGGAGTAACAAGAGGGGAACACAAAAGATTAGAAAAGATGCTGTAATGTTTAAAGAGAGAATTTTACCAGCTTTAGAAAACAACATAAAATGTGGTAACTCTCTAATTGGGACTGATTTTTACGACAATGAGAATACTCTCTTTAATGAAGATGAGATTTACAGGATAAATGCTTTTGACTGGAATATAGAATTTTCAGCAATTATGCAAAATGGAGGGTTTGATGCAATTATTGGTAATCCGCCCTATGTACGAATACAGGCAATGAAAGAGTGGTCGCCACTTGAAGTAGGGTTTTATAGAAAACAATATTTTGCTGCAAGTAAAGGTAACTATGATATTTATGTAGTCTTTGTAGAACAAGGGTTAAATTTGTTAAATCCAAAAGGTGTAATTGGTTTTA
Organism: Desulfamplus sp.; assembly: GCA_015232465.1. Taxonomy (GTDB): domain Bacteria; phylum Desulfobacterota; class Desulfobacteria; order Desulfobacterales; family Desulfobacteraceae; genus Desulfamplus. Next base: position 27,632 of record JADFZO010000012.1, on the reverse strand, counting down.
TTTTACCACATAAATTTTTTAACTCTAACTATGGTGAACCATTAAGGAGATTATTGTCTGAAGGAAAACATCTATCTCAAATTGTCCATTTTGGAGATCAGCAAGTTTTCAGCGGAGCAACAACTTACACCTGCCTACTTTTTCTTAATAAATCTGATAACGAGCAGTTAAAATTTATAAAAATTGATGATCTCAAAGAGTGGAATAAGGTTGAAGGGGTTATTCCTTTATCAAAATTAACCAAAACAGAATGGAATTTTGTTATTGGCAAAGGTGCAAGTCTTTTTGAACGATTAAACGAGATGCCAGTAAAATTAGGGGATATTGCATACTTGTATGTTGGGCTACAAACTGATGCTGACGATGTTTATATTGTTGAAGAAATAAGGCAGGACAACGAACGTGTCTTATGTGAATCTAAGGCTACAGGTAAACAACATTGGTTTGAAAACTATCATCTTAAAGCATTTTTGAAAGGTTCTATTAATATTAGGCGATATTCTTTCACAGCCACCATTACTAAAAGACTTATTTTCCCTTATGAAACTATAAATAATAAATCCGTTCTAATCAGCAAAGAAAAATATTTACAATCTCTTCCTCTTACTTGGGCATATCTTCAAGAAAATAGTGCACGTCTTAGGCTAAGGAATAAAGCTGCAATGGGTGAAAATTGGTATGGATATGTATATAAAAAAAACCATACACGCTTTGAACAATCTAAGCTGCTTGTGCCATCAATTGCTATAGGTAGCACATTTTCAATTGATTTGTACGGGAGATTTTATTTTGCAGGTAGTGGTGGGGGGGGAGGAGGCGGTTACGGCATTACTTTACATTCAGACATTGCTTTTTCTCAAATGTATTTATTGGGAATCCTTAATTCAAGTTTACTTAGTTTCTATTTAAAAAAAATAAGCACCCCATTTAGAGGTGGGTATATAGCATTGAATCGACAATACATTGAGAAGCTCCCAATCCGCACCATTGATTTTACAAACCCAACCGATAAAGCAGAGCATGATCTTATGGTCTCTCTTGTTGAACGTATGCTTGATTTGCACAAGATGCTTAATGAATCTAATTTGCAGCAGGAAAAAATTGTAATTACCCGTCAAATTGAGGGAACTGACAGACAGATAGACCAGTTGGTATATAATTTATACGGATTAACAGAAGATGAGATTGCGGTTGTGGAGAAACTTGATTAGTAATTTGGCTCTTTTGTTTGCTATAAAGCGTTTTTCTTAATAGTACTTTTACAGGTGTAATGGGTAATGGGTAATGGGGTGTAGCACGCTACACCCCTACATGATTTTTAAATTAATCGAGATAGTTACAAGAGATTAAATATATTTAAACTGCTGATATGGCTCTTCACTTGTTTTGTTCCACTCATAAATCTTTGATCTAAAATTTTTAAATGAATCATAAACTTTTTTGCTCAACGGGTCTTTTGCTGCCATCTCTTCAAGCACTTCACCTGCATAAATTTTGAGCTGTTTTAAAACATCATCAGGGAATTTTCTTAGCTGAACTTTGTGCTTTGTAATAAGCTCATTTAGTGCATCATTATTTCTTGCCTCAAACTGTGCAAGCATCAAGCTGTTTGCCCTTGCAATTGCTGTATCTAAGATTGCCTGTAAATCAGGTGGAAGTTTTTCGTAAGCTGAGATATTGACCATAGCCTCAAGAGTGGTTCCAGGCTCATGCCAACCTGGATAGTAGTAAAATTTTGCAACCTTATGAAGCCCGATTGTTAAATCGTGGAACGGTCCTACCCACTCAGTTGCATCAATTACACCTCTTTCAAGATTGGTGTAGATTTCGCCAGCAGCCACAAGAATCGCATTTCCGCCAGCCTTTGCAAGAACCTGCCCGCCAAGACCAGGAATCCTCATTTTGAGACCTTTTAAATCTTCAACGCTGTTGATCTCTTTATTAAACCAGCCTCCCATCTGAACGCCAGTGTTACCGCCAAGATAGGGTTTTAGATTAAATGGTCTATAAATTTCCTCCCACAACTCCAAACCTCCACCAGATGTAACCCATGAGTTTTGAGATTGGGCATTAAATCCAAATGGCACTGCTGCAAAAAATTGGGCTGCTGGAGCTTTGCCTGACCAGTAGTATGCTGCACCATGACCCATCTCAACAGTTCCTTGACTTACAGCATCAAAAACTCCCATTGGTGGCACCAACTCACCGCCACCATAAACAGAAATCTTAAATCGCCCGCCGCTCATCTCCTCTACAAGTTTGCCAATATAATCAGCACCCTCTCCAAGTATTGGAAAATGGGGAGGCCACGTTGTTACCATCTTCCACATAATAGGTTTTGCTGCCATTGCTGGAACTGCTCCCATTGCTGCACCAGCAGCCAATGCACCTGCACCTGCTTTTTTGATAAATTCGCGTCTTTTCACTGATTTTTCTCCTTTGTTGTTGGTTGGTTTAAAGCCTATTTATATAAAACCTACACTATTCGTTTAAATCTCTTTTTAAGCTCTTGCTCACTAAACGAAATAATAGTAGGTCGCCCGTGCGGGCAGTTGTAGGGGTTATCGCACTGATCAAGCTCTACTATCAACTGCTCCATCTCTTTTTGATTAAGTTGATGATTTGCCCTAACAGCACTATGACACGCCATTGTTATTAGTATTTTATCAAGCCAATCTCTATTTTGATCAAAAACGCTCTCTTTGCCAATATCAGCCCCCATTTTATAACTTGCCTCAGAGACCTCAACCATTGCCATATCAACAATATCGCAAATGATCTCTTTGATTGATCTCTCGCCTAAGATTGCTGGCACAGATTTTACGATAAATGTTGTGCCTCCAAAGTGCTCAATCTCAATGCCTAAGGTTGCAAGTTGGGGAATTAACCCTTCAAGTGTTGCCATCTCTTTATGGTTAAGCTCAATAGCCACTGGAACTATCAAATCTTGGGAAGGGGGCTTAAACCCCTCTGATCTCTTTTTGAGTTTTTCGTAAACAACCCTTTCATGTGCAGCGTGCTGATCGATTAAAATTAATTGAGGATAAGATTGATTTAACTGATTAGGATCAGATTGACCTATTGATTCTGCAACTATGTAGCTATCTTTAAATTGCCCAATTATACGAATATCGCCTATCTTTTTTGAGGTTTGACAATTAACGTAGATAGGCTGCTTAATAGCTTGTTTTGAATTTGGATTTATATTTAATATTTTAGGCTCGTCAGGGGGGATATATTGAAATTTTGGTTCTGAAAATTCAATATCTCTTTCTATAGCTTGGGTAAAATTTAAGGACTCATGGATTTGAGGTATCTTCTCTTTTTCTTTATGCTCTTGATAGATAACAGAAGAAGATAAAGAAGAATCAGCGATATAAAGAGCATTATGAACAGCATTGGCAACAGAGCCAAAAACTAAGCTCTGGTTTGCAAATCTGACTTGAAGTTTTGCAGGGTGGACATTAACATCAACCTGATCAAATGCAACCTCAATAAACAAGACAGCCATTGGAAACTGACCCTTTACAAGCCTCTCTTTATAGCCTTTTAATACTGCTGATAAAATGGCTCTATCTGAAATTAGCCGTCTGTTTACAAAAATAAGGATATTTGATGAGGAGTTTTTGAAAATATCAGGACTTGAGATATACCCGCTTATTTCTATATCTCTGCTGTTTTTAATAGTGTTAGCTGACTCCAATGGGTAGAGATAATTTAGATTATCAATATTTAAAACCATGCCAACACGCGACAAGAGATCGTCAGATATAGAAAAGTGCTTTACATTGCGACCGTTGTGGATTAGCCGAAACTGCACATTTGGGGCACAAAGTGCAAAAGCAGATAGTGTATCTGCAATATGACCCATCTCAGTATTGACTGTTTTTAGAAATTTTCTTCGAGCTGGGGTGTTAAAGTAGAGATTTTTGACCTCAATCATAGTGCCAATTGGTGCACCAGCTTCTGAGATATTAACCACCTTTCCGCCATTTATATCAATTTTGGTGGCTGATTGAGACTCTGCATCTTTTGTGGTTAAGCTAAATTGAGAGACAGAGGCAATAGATGGCAGAGCCTCACCACGAAATCCAAATGTGTTGATTGAAAAGAGATCGTCATCACTTGCGATTTTACTTGTAGCATATCTTTGGAGAGCAAGAAGAGCATCTTGCTTAGACATTCCATAACCATCGTCAGAGACCCTTATAAGATCGCTTCCCCCATTTTGAACCTCAACAGTTATATGTTTTGCCCCTGCATCAAGTGAGTTCTCTACCAACTCCTTTACAACAGATGCAGGACGCTCAACCACCTCTCCAGCAGCGATCTTGTTGGCTATTATTTCAGGGAGTATCCTAACTTCTGGCATGATAAATCCTCACCACCCTATATTTTACGCCCAAAATATTACATAAGACCTAATTTAGCAAAAAACCTATTTATTAGTAGGCAGCTCTTTTACAAATCTTAGCAAAAATTCAGAGTCATCAGGGCTTAGATCAAACTGTATAGCAGCCTGTTCAGCAAGCATCACACCATTTTGATCTGGTTTATCCTGCCTTGCTTGGGAAATCCATTGAATCGCTTTTCGTAAATTTTCGCCTTGTGGACAGATTGTGCTCATATTGTTTTAATCTCCTTAAAATTGTTGTGCAATTTAAATATTTGGAAATCGCTCTTTTAATCCAAGCGACTGCTCAAAACCGTATCCAGCTTTGATAAGTGAAATCTCGTCAAACCTCTTTGCCATAATCTGCAACCCAATTGGAAGCCCGTTTGATGAGATTGAACAGGGGACAGAGATTCCAGGAAGTCCTGCCATGTTGGTTGAGAGGGTAAAAATATCGGTCAAATACATGGTCAAAGGATCATCAACATTTTCTCCAATCTTAAATGCAGGAGTTGGGGCAACTGGAGAGATTATAAGATCGCAGCTCTCAAATGCTCGATCAAAATCATCTCGTATCATGGCTCGCACCCTTGTTGCACGTCCGTAATAGGCATCATAATATCCAGCAGATAGAGCATAAGTGCCTGTTATTATACGGCGTTGAACCTCAGCACCAAACCCTTTAGATTTTGTCTTTTTATACATATCAATAATATTATCTGCTGATCTATCTCTAAAACCGTATCTCACGCCATCAAATCTTGCCAAATTTGAACTTGCCTCAGATGGTGCAATAACATAGTAAGCTGCAACAGCATAATCAGTTTGAGGCAAGGAGACCTCGATCATCTCAACCCCAAGATTTTGTAAAATTTTCTTTGAGTTATTAAATGCTGCCTCAACATCTGGATCAAGCCCTTTTAGAGATAAAAACTCCTTTGGAATCCCAGCCTTCATACCCTTTAAGCCATCTGTTTTAAATTTAGTTATGGCTTGTGTAAAATCAGGGGTCTCTATATTTGCTGATGTTGAGTCTAATGGGTCATGCCCACAAATTACGTTTAACAAAATAGCACTGTCAGTTACATCTTTTGTTATTGGACCAATCTGATCCAAAGATGATGCGTAGGAGACAAGTCCATAACGAGATACACGCCCATAGGTTGGCTTAATTCCAACCACGCCACAGTGAGATGCAGGTTGACGAATTGAGCCTCCAGTATCAGTTCCAAGTGCAGCAGTGCACATTCTTGCAGCAACAGCAGCAGCAGAACCTCCGCTTGAGCCTCCAGGAACATGCTCTTTGTTCCATGGATTTTTAGTGATATGAAAGCCTGAATTTTCAGTTGATGATCCCATTGCAAACTCATCTAAGTTGGTTTTTCCAACTATAACTGCACCAGCATCTTTAAGCATAGAGACAACTGTTGCATCATATTGAGGCACAAAGTTCTCTAAAATTTTTGAGGCGCAAGTTGTCTTTACCCCTTTTGTGCATAGCAGATCTTTAAGGGCAAGCGGAATACCAAGAAGAGGCAGCTTAGAAGCCTCGCCATTTGAAATACGTATGTCAGCCTCTTTAGCTCTATTTTGTGCACCATCTCTATCCACTGTTATGAATGCCCCAATATCGCCATCTAATCTATCTATTCTATCAAGCATGGCATTAACAAGATCAACTGATGAGAACTCTTTTTTTTCAAGCCCCTTTTTTGCCTGCTCTATGGTCAACTCATGTAAATCCATTTTATAACCCACCGTTATTTTTAAATATTTCAACTGCCTGTGATCTTAAAAAGTAATATTTACAAAATCTATCCAACAACCCGTGGAACCATGTAAAAATCTTCGTGCCGCTCAGGAGCATTAGAAAGAGTTACATCAGGTCCAGGTGAAGCTTTAACCTCATCTTGCCTAAAAACATTGTTCTCTAAAGCAGCACCAGCCATTAAAGCAGCACCAGAGACATCAGCATCTTTTAGCTTATCAATATATTGAAGGATACTGCTTATCTGCTCTGCAAATTTATCAACCAATGTTTCGTCCACCTCAAGTCTTGAAAGGTGGGCGATATATTCAACATCTTTTTGTGTAATTTTCATATAAACCTACTCTTTTTGAATAATAAGTCCATTTATTCCGCCTGCCTCAAGTTTTTTAAGGCTCTCTTTTGCCTCTGTTATGTTGTTAAAATTTCCTATTCTGATTCTATACCAAGTCTTATCACCAACTAAACCACTGCTTTTATAGGCAGAGTGCCCCTTTTCAGAAAGTTTGGCGATGTGGGTATCAGCATCAGCCTCACTGTTGAACGAGGCTATCTGAATGGTGTATGAATAGAGCGTATCAGCATAGGCTTTTACTGGTTCGCTTTGAGCCTCTGGCAACTGAGGGGCGACCTGATTATATGAAATCAAATCAGATTTTAAAGCTGATTCAACATCTGAAGAGGCTGAGGCAACCTGTTCAATCTGCTGTTTGGCTCCTTCTGCTTTTGACCCTGCTTTTGACATTGATTTTCTGCTCTTTTTCAAAGGGGCTTGCAGATCGCCTGATGCAACATCTAAACTTATAACCTCTGATGATGATAAAATTTTTGCATCTTTGGCACTTTTAGAATCAGAGGGGCTCTTAATCTTAATATCGTAATCCTCTTTAAGATCGCTCTTTTGAAGTGCTGCGTAAAAGTCAAGCTCAGGTTTTTCCTCTTTCACAACCTCTTGCTGCGTTATATCAGCCTCCTCAAAAATGACTGCAAGCCTCTCTTGAAACCAGCCAGTATCAAACTCCACAGGGGCAGTTCCACGCCCTACAATTACCCCCATGAAAAACATCCAGCCGCTCAACATTAACAGACCAGAATATTTCAAAAGCCCCTTTATAAAAGACACAGCCTTACATCCTCTCTGGAGCAGAAACACCAAGAAGTGTCAAACCATTTTTGATCACCTGTTTAACAGATGAGACTAAACATAGCCTTGAGATTGTCAAATCTTCATCTTCTGTAATCACCTTGTAGTGGTTATAATATCCGTGAAATGCAGAGGCTAAAGATGTCAAATAGGTAAATATAAAGTGCGGGTGAAGTGCTGCTGCACTCTTTTGGACAACTTCGGGAAATGATGCAAGAAGTTTGATTAGATTTAGCTCCTCAGCCTCTTTAAGCAACTCAAGGCTATTTTGCGACTTTGCAGCTAAAGAGAGTTTAGCCTGATCAGAGATTATCCCAGCTTCAGATGCCTTTGCTACAATTCCAGAAATCCTTGCATGGACATACTGGACATAATAGACAGGATTTTCAGCAGTCTGCTGTTTTGCAACCTCTAAGTCAAAATCAAGACCACTCTCATAACTTCTGCTAAGAAAGATAAATCTGGCAGCATCTTTTCCAACCTCATCAACAATCTCTTTAAGAGTTACAAACTCACCCGATCGGGTTGACATTGCAACTGGCTGACCACCCCTTAAAAGGTTGACCAGTTGAACCAAGATAACGCTAAACTGCTCTTTTTTCCTGCCTGATGCCTCAATTGCAGCGTTAATTCGATTTATATATCCATGGTGATCTGCCCCCCAAACATCTATAACTCTATCAAATCCTCGATCAAATTTATCTTTGTGATAGGCTATATCTGATGCAAAGTAGGTTGTAAGACCATTGTTTCGCACAACCACCCTATCCTTTTCATCTCCAAAAGACTCTGTGCTAAACCAGAGTGCACCATCTTTTTGATATATAACACCTTTATCTTGAAAGGTGTTGATTGCATCTTGCACTTTCCCTGAATCATAAAGGCTCTGTTCGCTAAACCACCTGTCAAACTCAACGCCAAAACCTACAAGATCATCTTTAATCTCCTGCAAAATTTTATCAGCAGCATACTTTGCACAAATATCAACAGCTTCAGCCTCTGATTTTTGTGCAATCAAATCGCCCATTTTGCTGTTAATCTCTTTTGCAATATCAATAATGTAATCGCCTTGATAGCAATCATCAGGAAAATCGATCTGATTGCCAAGAAGCTGAGATAATCTAAGCCAGACAGAGAGTCCAAGTGTCCGTATCTGCCTGCCTGAATCGTTGATGTAATACTCTTTTTGGACATCAAAACCACTAAAAGCAAGGATATTGCCAACAGCATCGCCAACAGCAGCACCACGCCCATGACCAATGTGAAGAGGTCCAGTTGGATTTGCACTTACAAACTCAACCTGAACCTTTTTATTAGAGCCAATATCTGATCTTCCAAAATTTTCACCATCATCATGGATCATTTTAATAAATGGATACCATGCAGTTGGTGCAAGAAAAAAGTTTATAAATCCAGGTCCTGCAATCTCTATCTTTTCTAAAATATCAATCTTTTTAACATCAATAGCTGAGACAATAACCTCTGCAATTTTTCTTGGAGCCATTTTTTGGACAGATGCTGATACCATTGCAAAATTGGTTGAAAAATCACCATGATTTGCATGGCGAGGCGCCTCAATATCCATATCTGGCTTAAAATCAGATGGTAAAAGCCCATTTTTAAATGCAAAATCAGCAGCATTGATGATTATATCTTTAATTAAACTTTTCATAATATATTTTAGTTTCTCAAATTAATATTAATTTTCAAGCTCAGAGTCATCATCTGTCTCAAATCTTGGCGTATCATCATCAGAGTCAATCTCTTTTATGTCATCTTCGCTCAAATCATCAGGATCATCTTTTAAAAGCTCATCTATCTCAACCTCGTCCTCATCATCAGTTAGATGGGCATAATGGATAGCCTCATCTGATAATGGCAATCCATCAATATCTTCATACTCAACTGTTGTCTCATCTAATGAGCCATTATTGAACATATCACGGGCAGCCTCAAAAAGTTTAACTGCCAAGTCAAACGGAGGAAAGAGGTTACGCCGTCTCATCTTTTCAATAAAAGAGGATTGACCATGTTGGGCTGCCTTTATCATCTCTTGCAGATCATAACTCTCTTGATGGACATGTATAAATGTGCCTGCGTCTGCCTCTGCTGCCTCTGATAATTTTAAAATATTTTCTGCTTTATCAATTTTAAATATAAACTTCTGCTTCATTCTTATCTCCAGATTTTATGTAACTTCATCAAAAATACAAATACAGTAATGAGCTTATATATATGGTCAAACCTCTTAAAACAATAAATTTTTAAGTATTATTTAAATCTTTGCACTATTTTCACCATTCCATAGGATAGTGATGGAAATCTTGACTTGAAATGGTTTTATGTGATAACAACCTCTCCACTTTTTGTATTAAAAAGTTACCTTGCAGTATCCATAAACTACATAAATATTAATAATTAAAGGAATTTATTTAAGATGCAAAGAACATTATCTTTAATCAAACCAGACGGTGTTGCCAAAAATATTATTGGCGAAATTATCAAACGTTTTGAGGGTGCTGGAATTAGAGTTGTTGCTATGAAAAAGCTCCATTTGAGCCAAAAACAGGCTGAAGGGTTTTATGCTGTTCATAAAGAGCGACCATTTTTTAAGAGCCTTACAGAGTTTATGACATCAGGACCAATTGTGGCTATGGTTCTTGAGGGCGAAGATGTTATTGCAAAGAACCGAAAACTTATGGGTGCAACAAACTTTAAAGAGGCTGAAGAGGGGACTATCAGACGAGAGTTTGCAACTGATATTGAAAAAAATGTGGTTCACGGCTCTGACGCTCCAGAGACAGCAGCCTTTGAGATTGCCTATTTTTTCAGCACAATGGAGATTGTAGGCTAATTTTAGTAACCTTTTACACCTTCTCTTTTTACTTAAAAAAATCTTTTTAAGATAACTCAACAATTTCAAGGAGCAGATCAAAAAATGAGCCTTCCAGAATGCCTAAAGCCACTCAATATTAATGGCAAATCATACACAATTTGTAATATCTCCATTTTAGAGCAAAAAAAGGTTGCAGATATTCAAAGATTACCCTTTTCTATCAGGATACTGCTTGAGAATCTTCTGCGAAATTTAGATGGAGATGTTGTCAGAGAAGAAGATGTTGTAAATGTTCTCAAATGGGGGCAGCATAAATCTGATGAATCAGTTATGATTCCATTTCACCCTGCGAGGGTTTTGATGCAGGACTTTACAGGCGTTCCAGCAGTTGTTGATCTGGCAGCCATGAGAGACGCAGTCTTTGAGGCTGGTGGAGAGCCTGAAAAGATAAATCCGCTTGTGCCTGTTGACTTGGTGGTTGATCACTCTGTTCAGGTTGATTTTTATGGAAGTAAAGATGCTGCTGCCCTTAATGTTGATCTTGAATATAAGAGAAACATGGAGCGTTACAGCTTATTAAAATGGGCACAAAAGAGTTTTGATAACTTTAGGGTTGTGCCCCCTGGCTCTGGAATTTGCCATCAGGTAAACCTTGAGTACCTTGCTGATGTGATAACAAGCAAGGTGGTTAAAAATGGTGCTGGTGAAGATGACTCAAAAATTGCATTTCCCGACACCCTTGTTGGAACAGATTCGCATACAACTATGATTAACGGGCTTGGCGTTCTTGGCTGGGGTGTGGGCGGAATTGAGGCTGAGGCTGTGATGTTGGGTCAGCCCTATTTTATGACGCTTCCTGAGGTTATTGGAGTACGCTTAACTGGCAAACCAATCGTTGGGATTACTGCAACTGATATTGTTCTGCACATAACCCATATTTTAAGAAAAGAGAAGGTTGTTGAAAAGTTTGTGGAGTTTACAGGTTCTGGCATGAAGGCTCTATCTTTAACAGATAGGGCAACAATTGCAAATATGGCTCCTGAATATGGTGCAACTATGGGATTTTTTCCAGTTGATGATAACACAATCAACTACCTTTCAATGACTGGTAGAGGGCATCTAACTGAGCTTGTTAAAACTTACTGCAAAGAGTGCTCTTTATTTTGCACAGGCGATGAAAAGATTGAATTTACAAGGGTGGTTGAGATTAATCTATCTGAAATCAAGCCATCAGTTGCAGGACCATACAGACCGCAAGATAGAATCTATCTGACTGATGTAAAAGAGTCGTTTATCAAAGAGTTTAAAGGTGGGGAAAATCTTGTTGTAAATGTAAGTGGTCAAGATAGAGAAGATACGAGCATAACAAATGGCAGCGTTGTTATTGCTGCAATAACATCTTGCACAAACACGTCAAATCCAAGCGTTATGATTGGAGCTGGTCTTGCTGCAAAAAAGGCTGTGGAGCTTGGTCTTAAAGTTCCCTCTTTTGTGAAAACTTCGCTATCCCCTGGCTCAAAAGTTGTGGTTGATTATCTCAAAGCTGCTGGGCTTATGAGATACCTTGAAGAGCTTGGATTTCACACTGCTGGTTTTGGCTGCATGACCTGTATTGGCAATAGCGGTCCACTCTCTTCTGGTGTTGAAGAGGCGATTAAAGCCAATGACTTAAAGGTTGTATCTGTTCTATCTGGCAACAGAAACTTTGAGGCAAGGGTTCATCAAAGCACAAAGGCAAATTATCTTATGTCGCCAATTCTTGTTGTTATTTATGCTTTGGCTGGCAGGATAGATATTGATTTTGATAAAGAGCCAATTGGTTATGCAAAGAGCACAAGTAAACCAGTTTTCCTAAAAGATATTTTTCCCTCTGACAGCGAAATTGCAGAGCTTGTATCAAAGCATGTTAAAGAGCAATATTTTATAGACCAATACTCAGCCATATTTAAAGGAGATAAATTGTGGCAGGAGCTTGATGCTCCCCAGAGTAAAACTTTTGAGTGGGACAAAAATTCTCTTTATATTAGAAGACCGCCATTTTTTGAAAGTTTTAAAAAAGAGCCAACACTGCCCACAGCCATTGAAAATGCAAGGGCTTTGCTTGTGCTTGGCGACTCAATCACAACAGATCACATCTCTCCTGCTGGCACAATTCCAAAAGATTACCCTGCTGGTAAATATTTAGAATCTCATAGCGTAAAGCGTGAAGATTTTAACTCTTACGGCTCAAGGCGAGGCAACCATGAGGTGATGATGCGAGGAACTTTTGGCAATATCCGTATAAAAAATAGACTTGCAGATAAGCAGGGGAGTTTTACCTTAAAGATGCCTGAAAATAGAGAAACTTCCGTCTTTGATGCTGCAATGTCATACGCATCTGAATCTGTCCCATTAATTGTGCTTGGAGGAAAAGAGTATGGAACAGGCTCTTCAAGAGATTGGGCAGCTAAAGGAACAAATCTTTTAGGCATAAAGGCTGTTATTGCCCAATCTTTTGAGAGAATTCATAGAAGCAATTTAGTTGGAATGGGAGTTTTGCCATTAGTCTTTTCTGATAATCAAAGCTATGAATCTTTAGGATTAACTGGCAGAGAAATCTTTACAATTGAGGGCATTGCAGATATGGAGCCAGGTTGCACTCTAAAGGTAAAGGCTACAAAAGAGGGCGGGGAGGTGTTAGAGTTTGATGTAATATCACGCCTTGATAACCATGTTGATCTATCTTATTACAAAAATGGCGGGATTCTGCCTTATGTGCTAAGGCAGATTATTGGTTAATTGTAGATTTATGAATAATCTGCCAATTATTCTATTTAAAAGGAGTCAATAGTGTTAATTGCTTATGAAGATGACATTATAGAGTGGTCAAAAGAGCAGGCTAACTTGCTACGATCAGGCAACTTGTCAGCTATTGATATAGAGCACATTGCAGAGGAAATAGAGGACGTGGGCAAAAGCGAACAGCGAGAATTGGCAAACCGTATGGTAGTTTTGATGACCCACCTGTTAAAATGGCACTTTCAGCCAGCAAGACAAGGCAGCAGTTGGGAGCGAACAATTAAAGAGCAGAGAAATTCTATTTTAAGAAGGCTTAAAAATACACCAAGTTTAAAAAAATCACTAACTGACGAAGAGTGGTTAGCTGATATCTGGTTAGATGCACGATTGGCAGCCGAAAAAGAGACACAGATTGATTTTGATAAATTTCCTAACGAGCTTATGTGGAAAATAGATACTATCTTGACTGATAGCTGGCTACCAAATACTGATTAAACAACCAAATATCAAATTGACAACAGAATGAACTGCATTACTTTCATGCAAAAGAGTAAAAAAACTCATGCAAAAATAAAAATACAACTATGGGAGAAAGAGAGATGCAGTTCGATAAACTTACAATAAAATCACAGCAGACCATTCAGGCAGCCCAATCAATTGCTCTAAGGAAAAATCATCAGGCAATTGAACCTGTCCATATTTTAAAGGCAATGGTAGAGGATAAAGATGGGCTTATCCCCTCCATCATAAAACGTGCTTATGAGATTAAGTCAGACGGCAAACTTCCAGAGAGCTTCTTAAACGCTATTGACCGTGCGTTGGATAAGTTGGTGCAGGTTACTGGCTCTTCTGCTGATATTTATCTATCAAAAGATACGAAACTTGTTCTTGATAGAGCATTTATTGAGGCTGAAGATATGAAAGATAAGTATGTCAGCCTTGAGCATATTCTGCTTGCATTGATTCATGTCTCTGGCTCACATCAAGAGTTATTAAGGGCTATTAGCAGTAGCAGCTCTGGTGCTCTCACAAGGGATATGGTTCTGGCTGCACTCAAAGATATTCGAGGCAATCAGACCATAACAGACCAAAATCCAGAGGAAAAATATCAGGCACTTGAACGATTTGGCAGAAATCTTACTGACCTTGCAAGGGCGGGCAAACTTGACCCTGTTATTGGAAGAGATGAGGAGGTTAGAAGAATTGTCCAAGTATTATCGCGAAGACGCAAAAATAATCCAGTTTTGATTGGCGAGCCTGGGGTTGGAAAGACCGCAATTGTTGAGGGGCTTGCTCAAAGAATTGTTGCTGGCGATGTATCTGAGAGCCTTAAAAATAGAAAAGTTATAGCTCTTGATATGGGTGCTTTGGTTGCTGGTGCAAAGTATCGGGGCGAATTTGAGGAGAGGCTAAAAGCTGTTTTAAAAGAGGTTGAGGCTTCTCAAGGTGAGGTTGTCCTTTTTATTGACGAGCTTCACACTGTTGTTGGAGCTGGAGCTGCTGAAGGTTCAATGGACGCATCAAATATGTTAAAACCAGCTTTAGCCCGCGGAACTTTAAGATGCGTAGGTGCAACCACATTAGACGAATACCGTAAATATATTGAAAAAGATGCAGCTCTTGAGCGTAGATTTCAGCCTGTGTTTGCTGCCGAGCCTTCAGTTGAAGCGACAATCTCTATTTTACGAGGACTTAAAGAGAAATACGAAGTTCATCACGGAGTTAGGATTAAAGATTCAGCTATTGTTGCTGCTGCAACGCTATCTCAACGCTACATTGCTGATCGCTTTTTGCCAGATAAAGCAATTGATCTTATTGATGAGGCAGCTTCCCGTTTAAGAATTGAGATTGACAGTATGCCTCTTATGATTGATGAGATTCAAAGGCGCATGGTTCAGGCTGAGATTGAGCGTCAAGCACTCACAAAAGAGAAAGACCCAGCATCAATCGAGAGGCTGGAGAAGTTGGAGAAAAAGATTGGTGAGATGCGGGCTGAAATTGAGCCAATGCTTCAGCACTGGGAGAGTGAAAAGAGGCTTATTCAGGAGATAACCACAATCAGAGAGAAGATTGATCAGGCACAAACTGAGGCAAAAATTGCAGAGCGTGAGGGCGATTTGGCTAAAGTTGCTCAGATTAAATATGGAACAATTGAAGATTTAAATCGACAAATTAACGCAAAAAAAGCAGAGCTTGATAAACTCCAGCAAGATAAACGAATGCTAAAAGAGGATGTTGAGGACTCTGATATTGCTGATGTTGTCTCATCTTGGACAGGGATTCCAGTCTCTCGAATACTAAAGGGCGAACAGGAAAAATTGGTTCAGATGGAGTCTCATATCCAAAAACGTGTTATTGGTCAAAAAAAGGCAATTGATGCGGTCTCTAATGCGGTCAGAAGGGCACGTTCAGGCTTGCAGTCAGCAGATCGTCCAATTGGGACATTTATGTTTATAGGTCCAACTGGAGTTGGAAAGACTGAGCTTGCTAAAGCACTGGCGGAATTCATATTTGACAGCCAGCAAGCTATGGTTCGTATTGATATGTCTGAATATATGGAAAAGCACTCTGTGGCTCGCCTTATTGGTGCTCCTCCTGGTTATGTTGGATACGAAGAGGGCGGAGCTTTGACAGAGGCAGTAAGACGCAGACCTTATGCTGTGCTTCTGTTTGACGAGATTGAGAAGGCTCACCCTGACGTTTTTAATATTTTGCTTCAGGTGCTTGATGATGGCAGAATGACTGATGGGCACGGCAGAACTGTTAATTTTACCAACACAATAATAATTATGACATCAAATGTTGGCAGCCAATTTATACAAGATGTTGGTGTGCTATCTAAAATGTCTGATCCATCAGATATGAAGATTTTAAACAAAGGGATAGCAGAAGCTCTAAAAGCATCATTTAAGCCTGAATTTTTAAACAGAATTGATGAAATCATAACATTTCAGAACCTTTCACAAGAGGATATTAAGGCAATTGCAAATATTCAGATAGATGGTTTAAATAAGCGTCTTGCTCAACGAAAGATTGAGGTAAAACTCTCTGATAGTGCAATTGAATTTATTGCAGAAAAAGGTTATGACCCAGCTTTTGGTGCAAGACCATTAAAACGGGTGATTCAGCAATATATGGAAAATCCACTTGCAATGGCTCTTCTTAAAGGTGATTTTAAAGATGGTGATACTATCTATTTTGAAGTAGATACTGATAAATCAGGCGAAGATAGTCTAAAAATGGTAAAGTTAAATAAAACAATATTTTAATATAAACTATTGAAAAGACCTTGCTTGTAAAAAAATTAAACAGGCAGGGTCGTTTTATAACAGCAAAAGGGAAAAGACGTGAAATCAAAAGAAGAGTTCAAGGCAGGCGATGAGATTTTAGGTTATAGGGTTTTGCGTGTTGAAGAGATTGAGGATATAAAATCAACACTCTATCAGTTAGAGCACACAAAAACTAAGGCAAGACACATACACCTTGCAAATGAGGATAAAGAGAACGCATTTGGAGTTACCTTTAGGACTGTGCCCACAGATTCAACTGGAGTTGCCCACATTCTTGAGCATACTGTTCTTTGCGGGTCTGAAAAGTATGATGTTCGCGATCCATTTTTTTCAATGCTAAAAAGAAGCCTCTCAACATTTATGAATGCCTTAACAGCATCAGATTGGACAATGTATCCATTCTCCACCCAAAATGAAAAAGATTTTTACAATTTAATGGACGTCTATTTAGATGCTGCATTTTTCCCAAAACTTGAGGAGCTAAGTTTTAAACAAGAGGGGCACCGGCTTGAGTTTGAGCCTTTAAATGACCAATTAGATGACGAATCTAATAAAGATAAAGAGCAGCTACTCTACAAAGGTGTTGTCTATAACGAGATGAAGGGGGCTATGTCCTCTCCAAATCAGATATTAGGAAGAGCTTTGATGAATGCTCTCTACCCAGATACAACCTACAGCTTTAATTCAGGCGGTGAGCCATCAGATATTCCAACTTTAACCCATACCCAACTTAAAGAGTTCCACGCAAGATACTACCACCCATCAAACGCATTTTTTTACACCTACGGCTCACTTCCACTTGAAAAGCATCTTGAAGTTATCACCACAAAGGTTTTAAATAGATTTAAACCAATTGATCCTAATTCTGAAGTAAAATCCCAGCCACGATGGAGTGCACCCCAAACTGTTGTAGTGCCCTACCCTCTTTCAGCAGATGAAAATCCTGAAAAAAAATATCAGGCGTGCGTGGCGTGGCTCACTGCTGACATTAAAGAGTCGTTTGAGATGCTGGTACTTGATGTTTTAGAGCACATTTTACTTGGCAACTCCTCATCTCCTTTAAGAAAAAAGCTGATTGACTCTTCTCTTGGCTCTGCTTTAAGTGATGGCTCTGGATTTGATTCAGATATGAGAGATACAATGTTTGCCTGTGGTCTTAAAGAGGTTGGAAAAGATGATGCCCCAAAGGTTGAGAAGATAATCTTTGAGACACTTGATGAGCTTTGCAAAAATGGGATTTCGCCAAAACTTCTTGAATCTGCAATTCATCAGATTGAGTTTCACAAAAAGGAGATAACCAACACCCCACACCCATTTGGGATAAAACTTCTGCTCTCTTTTGCTGGAGTGTGGATACACGAGGGCGATCCTGTTGCAGCTCTTAAATTTGACGATGATTTAGATAGGCTCAAAAAAGAGACTGAGCAGTCGCAAACCAAGGGCAGCAGCGGATTTTTAGAGAAAAAAATCAGAGAGTATTTTCTTGATAATCCCCACAGAGTTCTATTTATTCTTGAGCCAGATCAAACAATGGAGGAAAAGGAGAATTTACGAATCCAAAAAGAGCTTGAAAAGACTCTTGCATCTTTGAGCGATAAAGAGATCGCCAAAATCCGCGAAGATGCTCAAAAATTAGCAGAGCTTCAAGAGGCAAAAGAGGAGGTATCAGCCCTTCCAACCCTTGAGTTGAGCGATGTTAAACCAGATATTGAGATAATAAAGCCAGATTTCACAATAGAGTCAAACTGCATAAATCAAGACAAAACTCAATCTGACGATATTAAATCAATTGACGATTCCCTACTCTCTTTAAACTGTTACGAAAAATCGACATCAGATATTCTATATTTTACTGCTGTTTCAGGAATTGCCTCCCTTCCAGACGATCTAAAGCCTCTTGTCCCATTTTTTTGCCGAGCATTTACAGGAGCTGGAACAGCTCTGCGAGATTATGCTCAAATTGCAGAGATGATAGACCTCTACACGGGCGGAGTTGGGATTTCTCCCTACTCTGGCACAGGATTTCACGATCAAAATAGCTCTTCTGATAATATCTTATTTTTATCTCTTCAAGGAAAATCGCTCAACAGAAACATCAAGCCGATGTTCAATATTATAGGGGAGATGATGTCTCAATATAGCTTTTCTGATACAACAAGGCTTAAAAATCTTTTGTTGCAGTATAGAGCAGGCATGGAGTCCTCAATTGTTCCAAATGGACACCGTTATGCTATGTCGCTTGCTGCTAAAAATCTTAGCCTATCATCGAAAATTGCTGAGATGTGGCACGGAATATCGCAATTTCAGTTTATAAAGCAGTTGACTGAAAGTGGCGATATTGCGGATAAACTGCCATCTGAGCTTACTAAAATTGCCAAACTTGTCTTTGTTCAGAGTAACCTAAAGCCAGCAGTTGCTGGGGATCAAGATGCGATAACCACTTCTGATATTAATATTGTTAAAATGGTAGAGAGGCTCCCCTCTGGCTCTTCAATTGGCTTTACGATGCCACAAAATAGCGAAAAATCTAAAAGTGTTGCAGAGTCAGAGACCACCAACCACAATGAGTATCCTTATGAGGGTTGGATGACCAGCACATCTGTCTCTTTTGTGGCTCAGGCATTTAAGACTGTAAGGTTAGGAGACCCTGATGCACCTGCACTATCGGCAATCAGCAGGCTTCTTCGCTCGCTCTATCTGCACAGAGAGATTCGCGAAAAAGGTGGGGCTTACGGCGGTTTTGCAAGCTACAACGCTGAAGAGGGGATATTTTCTTTTGCATCATATCGCGATCCAAACATCAGAAGAACGCTTGAGGTTTATCGTAATGCTTGTGATTTTATAATAAGCGGAGATTACACTCAAGAGGATATAAAAGAGGCTATTTTGCAGGTCTGTGCTGATATTGATAAGCCAGAGACACCGGGACCTGCATCAATCAAGGCTTTTTATCGCCAAATACTTGGATTAACAGACGAAAAACGACAGCAGTTTAAGGAGTCTTTGCTTGCTCTTGATAAGAATCGCATTATCACTGCTGCTGAAAAATACTTTACCATTAGCGAAGATAAAAAGGGAACTGTGGTCATCTCAAGCAGAGAGCAGCTTGAAGCTGCAAACCAAAATCTTAAAGATGACCAAAGAGAGTTAAAACTTTTTCTTATAAATCAATAAAATTAAAGGATTTGGTAAAAAATCATGACTTTTGAAAACAACCCACAATCATCAATTATCTGCCCAAAGTGTGGGACAACAATTGATGTAAATAACCTTTTGCATCATAAAATTGAAAAAGAGCTACAACAATCTTTTAATAATCAGTTGGCTCAACTGGAAAAAGAGCTGCAACAATCTTATAACAACCAATCAGCTCAACTTGAGGCAGAGAGACAAAGAGTTAAGGAGCAATCATCTTTAATTAAAGAGAAGCAAAAAGCCTTAGAAGAGCAAAAAAGAGTTTTTGAAGATGAGGTTAAACTTGCTGTAAAAGAGCTGCTTAAAATCGAAAAGCAAAAACAGGAGAGCCAGCTTAGAGCCTCAATCGCAGAGGAGATGGCTGAAGAGCACAAGGCAATAGAAAAGGAGTTAAAAGATAAAACAGAGCAGCTAAAAGAGTTGTACAGAGCAAAAGCAGATGTTGCCCGTCTTATGCGAGAAAAAGATATGCTAAAGTCTGAAATTGAGGCTCAAGCAGAGCAACAAATTAATGAGCGACTCAAAGAGGAGGTCGGCAAAATCCAAAAAAGTGCTGAAGAGCGTGTTCAATTTAAACTCAGTGAAAAAGATAACCTTATTGAAGAGCTAAAAAAGCAGATTCAAGAGGTGCAAAGAAAAGCAGATCAAGGCTCAATCCAGAGACAAGGCGAAATTCAAGAGCTTGCTATTGAGGAGTGGTTACGCCTATCTTTTCTTTTAGATACAATTTTAGAGATTAAAAAAGGGGTTCGTGGTGCAGATTGTCTCCACATTGTTAATACCCGTAATACTCAAAATTGTGGTTCAATTTACTATGAAAGCAAAAGAACTAAAGATTTTCAACCAAGCTGGATTGAGAAATTCAAAGATGATTTGCGATCACAAAGCGCAAATATTGGGGTTATAGTTACTGAAGCTATGCCAAAAGATATGGAGCGTATGGGGTTAAAAGATGGAATTTGGATATGTAGCTTTGAGGAGTTCAAGGGGCTTTCTGCTGTTCTTCGTGAGTCAATTGTCCAGATTAACAATGCAGTGGTCATTAACGAAAACAAGGGCGATAAGATGAATATGCTCTACAGTTACCTTACAAGTAATGAATTTAAGCTACAAATTGAGGCAATTGTAGAGGGTTTTACCCAAATGCAGATTGATCTAAACGCTGAAAAACGGGCAATTGAGAGTGCGTGGAAAAAAAGAGAAAAACAGATTGATAAAGTTCTTCTAAATACCAATCATCTCTATAGTTCAATAAAGGGGATAGCTGGCAGTGCTATTGCTGCTATTCCCCAGCTTGAGTTAAGTAACAATTAATAGATGATGATAGTTTTTTCTATGTTTTATAGAACCTATCTTTTTCACTGTAAATGCAGCCACAATATTGTTGTCGATACATACCAAGCTCTTTTGACTCTTCGATCCCCTCTTTCCAACCATCTCTAAAATCTCTGTAAAAAAAAGGTATCCCAACCTCTTTGCTGACAGACTCACCGATTTCACGAATCAGATCATGGTTCTGAAATCGGCTATAAAGCAAGGTTGATGAGAATGCCTCAAACTTTCCCTTTTTAGCAACCTTTGCAGAAGAAGATAGACGATCATGGTAGCAAAAGCTGCACCTTTTATCTTCACGAAAAGCCACAGATTGCAAAAATCGCTCAAGCTCGTAACTTTGCTGCAATATAACCTTGATTCCCTTAATTTTAGCATACTCTATCAAGGTCTCTTCACGCCTTAAACACTCTGAAAATGGGTGAATGTTGTGGCGATAGAAAAAACCCATCACATCTATATTTTCATTTTGCAGAATCTTTAATGGATAGATTGTGCAAGGGGCGCAGCATGTGTGTAAAAGTAGTCTCATTTTATCTTGTGCCAAATATTGATGTGCCTATTCTGACCATTGTTGATCCCTCTTCAATGGCAACTTGAAAATCGCCGCTCATACCCATTGAGAGGTGCTCCATAGATATTGAATTGGATATTGAAGTTATACGCATCTTCTCAATTCTATCTCTTATTTTTGCAAGCTCTCTAAAGTAGGGTCTTGCCCGCTCAGGCTCATCAAAAAATGGGGGCATTCCCATCAGCCCTTTTAAAGATAGAGATTTAAGAGTGGATATAGACTCAACTAAACTGATAGCATCATCTGCCTCTGTACCTGATTTTGTCTCCTCTTGACTGATGTTTACCTGTATTAAAATATCTTGAATTTTCCCTATTTTCTCTGCTTGTCGGTCAATCTCTTGTGCCAACTTTATTGAATCTACGGTGTGAATCAGATCAAAATATTTTACAGCCACTTTTGCTTTGTTTGATTGAAGATGACCAATAAAGTGCCATTTTATATCCAAATCAATTTTTTGACCAATTTTTTGCCTTATTGCATCAATTTTATCTGTTGCCTCTTGGATATAGTTCTCTCCAAAAATTTTAACACCACTATTTATGGCATCTAAAACTGTATCTACGCTCTTTTTTTTGCTAACAGCAACAAGGGTAATCTCTTCTGGCTCTCTGCCGCAAATTTTAGCTGCATCTGCAATCTGCGTTTTTATAGTAGCTAATCTATCTTTTATACTCTGCATAATTTTTTGTTCACTCTTTTTTGTGATCTTTTTAAGATATTTAATCCATCTTGATCACATTCTCTTTGATTAAAATATCAATAACCTCACAAACTGGAAGCCCCACGACATTGCTGTATGAGCCATTGATACTTTTGACTATAAATGCCCCAAGTCCTTGAATTGCATAAGCTCCAGCTTTATCAAAAGGCTCGTCAGTAGCCACATACCAATCAATCTCTTTGTCTGTTAGCTCTTTAAATAGAACATCTGTTTTTACTAAATTTGTAATGAGTCGATTTTCACTTTGGCAACACAATGTAAATCCTGTATAAACAGTGTGAACATTACCACTTAAAGTTTTTAGCATAAACCTTGCGTTATCGTTAGATGTTGGCTTTTCAAGAATTTGGCTGCCCATAACAACAGTTGTATCTGCCCCAAGAACCCAAATAGCCTGAGTGCTTGGCTTGTTTGAAGGGTTATCTGATATAGGCTTTAAATCTTGAAACTTTTGAGCAACAAATTGAGCCTTTTCTCTTGATAATCTTTTTACATAATCATCAGGCGATTCAGAGGGGAGCATAATCTCTTGAATATCTGCTGGCACTATCTCAAACTCTAAACCAGCTTGGGTCAATAGCTCTCTTCTTCTTGGAGATTGAGATGCAAGGATAAGCCTCTTTTTAGTTATACTTTTCATACTGATATTTTGTCCATCTGCAAGTTTTTAATATCACAAGGCTTGCAATTTTCATGTTTATATTATAAATAGTGTTTTAATTTTAAGCCTGGGTGGCGGAACTGGTAGACGCAAGGGACTTAAAATCCCTCGGAGCTTAGCTCTGTACGAGTTCAATTCTCGTCCCAGGTACCATTTAAACAATTTAAGGGTTTAACCAATTTTGGTTGAACCCTTTTTTGTTTGAATTGTGCTGACTATGCCTGAAATTGCGCCTGTCTGAGAATTCAGGTATTCTTCCTGTTTTTTTGCTACCATCATCAAGTTACCTTTATTTATACTGTCTTTAGAACTCATCTTTGTAAATAAACATATCATCAGTCTTCTAATAGAGCATTACACATCTTCTTCAAAATTGAGATTTAACTGCTTTGCTGCTTCTTTTACAGATTTATATTGCTGCTTTGATTCATCTATCGGGCTGCTTTCAGTTGATTTTATTTTGAATTTTACTTCAATATCAATCTTATTGCCGCTCATTGCAAATGGTGCAATAAAATAGTTAAACAGTTCTGTATAATGTTCTAAAGGAACTCTGCCTGAAACAGTTAACGATTTTAATTTTTTTATTGCGTCATCTATATTGGGCTTTACATGGTCTCTATTTGTTGAGATATTTTCTCTTTCTGCAACAGAATTTTCAACCGTTTCTTCGGAAATATCTTTACTCCCCTTTTTATCATCATAATTAGCTCTATCTATATTTGATAGTAAAGGTTGAGGTTTAAGACTTTTATCTACTAACCAATATGTTGTATCGTTTATATCAAAAAATGGGACATTTTCCTTAAAAAAGAATTTTGTAAAATTTCCGTTTTCTCCAGCAGCAATACAATATTCTCCATTATAACAATATTTTAAAATACTCTTAGCAACAGCTTCTTGACCCGTAACCATAGGCTTATCGTCAAAACGGAGAAAAGCATCATAAATATCTTTTGCCTTAATATTATAATCTTGTGTTGGTAAAAGGTTGCTGCTTCTCAACTTATTCAATCCAATTGAATCTAAAAGCCACTCTTCTTCTTTTAATGTTGAAATAAGATCACTATTTATATAATTTTGAAAATTATCTTTAGATTGTTTAACTATTAATGACTCAATTCCATTTTTAACTGAATATTTTACCAAAACAGAGTAAGCTAAAACCAATGAATGCTCACAATCTTTACCTGCATCATCTATTCTTCTGTGTATATCTGCTTTTTGCTCTTTAGTTAATTGAGATGAATAGTCTTGATTGATCTTATTACATGCTAAATAATTTCTAATATTATCCTGCAACTTGCTAAAGCCTATCTCAGAACAGACTAAAAAAATAATAGTGTTGCGATATATTCGATCGTTATTCCCTTTTTTAGTGGCTATCTTTTCAACTACACGTTTAGAAGATTCACTAAGTTCATGTGAATTGGCAAGATATTTAGGACTGAGAATAACTAAGGTGGGTTTTATCTGCTCTGGTATATCTTCTGAAGGATCAACTAAAACATTAAAAAACTGGGCAGCTTTTGTCTTTTCTTTAACCCTTTTTATAATTTCAGCCATGATGTCGGGTTTATTTATATCTCCCTTTGCCTGATTTATAAGGATATTTATATTTGGCGTAGTATCAAACCAATATCGTTTTTGCGATCCAGTTGTGCTGAAATATAAATAATGAGCATTTGCTTCCATACGATCAATAGCATTGTTTATATCATTATGGTTAAAACCTTCTGATGTTATCATACACAACTTAATTTCATCAATGCTAACCCCTTTATTCTGTCCCTTAGAACCAAAAGTCCCTAATAGTATTGTAGAGGCAATACCCTGCGTTATATTATTATTTCCTAACTGTTTAATCTCATTATCTATTCTAAAAGCATTGGACGAAGAGCCTGAAACATCTGCATTAATAACAGAATCCCAGCTTGCACCATTAAGCATTGTAATCTGGCTTGTTATGGCTTCCACGTTTGAAAGAACAACATTAGATGTATGAATAAGAAATTGGCTGCCTGTCAGCGAGTTCTGTCTTTTCCAAAGGTCAGAGACAATAGCTGCCAAAATTCTTAACACGCCTCTTGTCCGCTGAAAATATGGATTGCTTGCCCAGCGTAATCTAAACATATCAATCAATTCTGGGTGGAATGGATAAGATTTTTTTAGTTTTTCAAAATATTCTGATTGTGAAGCATACTTGGGAATTTCAGTAAACATTGATTTATAAAATCCAGAATAAGCAGAGATAACCTCCTTAATCTCATCAGAATTGCCTAAATCTTCAAACAATCTTCTTCGGATTACCTCAAATATCTCATCATCTTCAACGGGTTTAAGATTTGAACCAACTCTTGTAATTCGATGCTCTAATGCTGCTAAAATCTGTGATGATATTGGAGATGATGCAACTTCTTGAGCACTTGCAGGAAGTGTTGCTATCATAACACATTGATCAGTTCCTGAAACAGCTTCTGTCAGCTCCTGCATAAAACTTATTGTCTGATCGCTTAAATTGCTTGCTCCAACTTTAACTGCTGAAGCACTTACGCAATAATCTGCCAACTCATCAATGAGTATTAATGCTGGCTTGCATTGCTCTAATATTTTTTTGAACAGACCTTTGGGTGCAATCTGGCGTTCATCATTTACCTGAATAATCTGATATGCCTCTTTACCGCCTAACTGATATGCTAATTCTCCCCATAATGTTTTAATGGCAAATCCATCTACTTGCCTACCTTGAGCAGGATCATTGGTTTTGTTGGTAAAAACTGCAATGTTTGCAGAGTCAAAAGTTGGTTCACCTGCAACTGACAATAACTCTTTTGTATATTCACTTGACCCTGCTTTTTTACCCCATTTTGCCAAATGAAAAAGAGAGATAAGAGTATGAGTTTTTCCTCCGCCAAAACCTGTTTGAAGCGATATAACACGGTTGTCAGAATCTTGTTTTCCACTAAGCCCTTGAACAACTCTTTTAGCTATGTTTTTTATTCCAGCAGTAAAACAGGTTTTTTTGAAAAATATCTCAGGATCAGTATAGATTTCTCTACCCCTTCCTTGTGCCACCTCTGCTAAATCAGCCGCAAAAATAGACTCATCTAAATGACCATCTTGAATATCTTTGTGTGGCTTGACAATTTTAAACCAAGGTTTCATGGGTTGTTTTTCTCCTATATCTTACGATTAATATTCTGGCTCAAAAAATAAAGTAAAGCCGTGTTCTTTGAGATAATTTTTCAATTTTTTATCTCCTGTCCAGAAAACAGCATTTAATTGCAGCGATAATGCTATAAAAGGAATATCATTCTCGTCAATGTTACGACACAATTCAAATGCCTGCGATTTACATTCCAAAGAGACAATATTCTCAGCAACAAACTCTATTTTCCCAAGTATGCGATAGAATAGTTCATAAATCTCAGATTCTAACAAGGAGGAACATCTCATGATTTTTTCTTTTTTCTCAAAAATCTCACCAATAATGTAATTGGGAGCATAAAAAATGTGTCCAAACTCAAAAAAAACATCACGCATTCCAGCATTTTTTCCCAACAATAAAGAGAAAATCATGCTGGTATCAATCACAATACGCATCAAATAACCCCTCTTAAATAATGCTCTCGATTTTTCTGCCACCAACTCTTCTTAATGTCTGACCCAATTTCAGCAATATCACCCCTAAAATCTGCTTTTTTAATCAACTCTTCAATACGCAGCCGTTCAATCATCTTGTTTAAAGACTCAATATTGACAAACGATAAATCAACCTTTATTACTGCCTGATTGCCAACACATTCTATGCTGAAATTGCTCTTATTCACATTTTCTTTTTTATTTGCTGAAGCAATATTCATTGTTTACACCTCCTTACCCAAAATAAATTTCATTTTTAAACCCACAACTCTGCCAAATCAACTACCAAGCCCTCAACAACACAGCTTATTAAAGTATCGCTTTTTATTAAATAGTCTGGTTTTCCATACTTTACCCCATCAAGCCGATAAACCATTATATATTCTGCATCTGGATTGATAATCCAATACTCTTTAACACCATGTTTTTCATAAATTTTAAGTTTTTCAGTTTCATCTTTGTAAGCAGTTGATTTTGAAAGAATCTCAACTGCTATATCAGGAGAACCAAGACAGCCCCGCTCTTTTAGTTTTTTATCATCGCAGACAACAACAAGATCAGGCTGAACAACTGTCTGAATATCTTTATATTCCAAAATATCTTTATCTTCAGCACTCTTATTTTCTAATAGATGCAGCCGTTTCTTTTCTTCAATAAGCATAACATCAAAAGGGGCTGTAAATGCTCTGCATCTGCTTTTTTTTAAGCATTGGTAAAAAATACCAGCTAATCTAAAAGATATCTCCTGATGCTTTATGCTTGGTGCTGGAGACATATCGTAAATAACGCCTTCTATGAGCTCAAAGCGTTCATCTTCAGACCATGCAAGGTAATCTGCATAACTAAAATCAATCATAATGGCTCTTCATTGAAAACATTGTGTAAAAATGCGTTAAGATTGTATTTATCACAAGCCCCAATTTGCTTGTCTTATGTGATTGAAATTAAGAACAGCAATACCTATAGATTCAGCATACTGACTAAGCCTGAAATCATCTGTCAGAAGCAGATATTTTCCTTTGACAAAGTTTATAATAATTGAATCCACCAACCCAAATCGAAAGAACTCATCAGTTTTTATTGCGTCTGTGCTTTTAATGTAGCACTCTTCCATAACTGCAATTGAGTTGGCAAAAACATTAGAAAACTCATTTTTATATTTTCCTGAAAGACAACTTGCAAGGTTGCAAACTTCTGTAAGAATATTTGGAGTGGTTACTATTTTAGGATACTTATTCAAAAAATTACATAAAAGTTCAAAATCCTCTGGTTGATAGTTTTTTGTCCTCTTAAAT